>JBHHUV010000170.1:0-6204 GCA_046754005.1 Phycisphaerae bacterium
TAGTCGTGATTCCGTCGTAGAGGGCGAGAAGGCCGCTTTCGCGTAGTGTTCGCATGCCGTTTTTGGTCGCCGTTTCCATCAGGATTCCGGTCGAGGCCCCTTGCATGATCAGTTCGCGGAGTTCGTCGTCGAGAACCATGATTTCGTATAGACCCACCCGGCCGTGATAGCCGGTGCCGTTGCAATAGTCACAACCGGCCCCAAAGTAGAACACCCTGTCCTTGACATCGTCCGGTCGAAGCTCCAATTCCAGCAACTGTTCCTCTGAAGGGGAGTATTCTTCTTTACAATTATTACATATCCGTCGGCAAAGTCGCTGGGCGATGACCGCCTCGAGGGTGGCAGTGATCAGGAACGACTCCACGCCCAGGTCGATCATTCGCGCGATGGCGGACGGGGCGTCGTTTGTGTGGAGCGTCGTAAAAACGAGGTGGCCCGTCAATGATGCCTGGATCGCGATCTGAGCCGTCTCCAGATCGCGGATTTCACCGACCAGGATCACGTCGGGATCCTGTCGCAGAAAGCTGCGCAGACAGCGGCCAAATGTCAGGCCGACATCCGGCTTGATCTGGCATTGGATGATCCCGTCGATGTCGTATTCGACCGGATCCTCGGCCGTGAGGATCTTCAGCTTAGGATCGTTCAATGTGTTCAAGGCAGCGTAGAGTGTTGTCGTCTTCCCGGAGCCGGTCGGCCCCGTATTGATCAGGACGCCGTGGGGTCGGCGGATCAGGGTATTGAACGTGCGTAGGTCATCTTCTCGAAGACCCAGCTTGTCGAGATCGAGGCTGACGTTGCTGCGATCGAGAATACGCAGCACCACCGATTCGCCGAACATCGTCGGCAGCACGGCGACACGCAGGTCGATCGGATTGGATCCGACCGTCAGGCTGATGCGGCCGTCCTGGGGTAGCCGGCGTTCGGCGATGTCGAGATTGGCCATGACCTTGATTCGGCTGGAGATGGCCAGGGCCAGATAACGCGGCGGGGGCATCATCTCGTAGAGCACACCGTCGATTCGATATCGAAGTTTGTATTCGTCCTCGAAGGGCTCGAAGTGTATGTCGCTGGAATGGTCGCGAATCGCCTGAAGCAGCACCAGGTTCAAGAGCTGTTTGACGGGATTGCTCTGGGCCAATTCCTTCAACTCCTCGAGATCAATCGATTCTCCCCGGTCCTGGAATTTGGCCAAATCTTCATCCTGCCCGATCTCGTCGAGCAGATCGTTGATGGACTGGCCCGCGCCCTCCGGGTAGTAACGGCTTAAAGCGGCGCTGATCTGATCGTCCGAGGCGATGCGGGGCCGAACGTTCAAGCCCAACAACTTTCGAAGGTCGTCGGTGGCGTGAAAGTTGTCCGGCGAGGACATCGCAATATCAAGCGTGTTGTTTGATTCGTCGAACTCAACGGGGATGATGCGATAGGTGTTCGCCATCTGGTTGGCGACCAGCTTGATGATGTCCTCCTGGACATCGATTCCGTCCAGGTTGACCGGCTCCATGCCGATCTGCGCGGCGAGGGCGAGTTGAAGATCCCCATCCTGGATATAGCCCAGGTCGATCAGGATCTGTCCGAGAGGTCCACGCTTGGACTTCTGAACCGCAAGGCCCTCATGGACCTGTTTGCGATCCACCTTTCCCATCTTGATGAGAATGCGGCCGAGCGGACGGCCCTTGTAGCCCCCGCGTTTGACCGGCTGTGCTGTCGTTGTTGACATCGTCCCATTCTCCGTGCACTCGGTGGGAATCGCCATGCTACATCAGGTTAATCGATCCCATCCGCGTCGCCGTTTCCCATGTGGTTCAATGACTTCGTCTTACCCTACAACGTGGATCGAATTCGCTATTCATCCTCGTCACCTTTACCGCCTTCCCCTTCACGCATGCCTTGGATCAGGGCGTCGCCCGCCTCATGCAGTTTGCCTGCCGCTTCGAGCTTGTCCTGAAGCTCTCCGGGCTGACGCGCCTTGTCCAGCATCTCGGTGGCATCGATCTGACCCCGGTCGAAGAGACTCCACAGGTGTTCGTCCAGAAGCTGCATTCCGTATTTCTTTCCCGTCTGAATCGCCGAGTCGATGCGGAAGGTCTTGTTTTCGCGGATCAGGTTGGCGATCGCGGGGGTGACCACGAGGAATTCGTAGGCCGCGACCATCCCCGACGGCAATCGGGGCAGCAGCGCCTGCGAAAGAATGGCGATCAGCGAGGTGGAGAGCTGAACACGGATCTGGTCCTGCTGTTCGTGTGGAAAGGCGTCGATGATGCGGTTGACAGTGCCCTGGCAACCGGTGGTGTGCAGGGTGGAAAACACGAGGTGGCCCGTCTCGGCGGCGAGGATTGCGCTGGCGATGGTTTCGAGGTCGCGCATTTCACCGACGAGAATCACGTCTGGATCGCTCCGTAACACGCGGCGTAGCGCTTCGGCGAAGCTCGGTACATCGTTGCCCACTTCGCGCTGATTGATCAGGCTCTTGATGTGGGTGTGGTAATACTCGATCGGATCCTCGACCGTAACAATGTGCCGGTCCAACTCGTTGTTGATGTAGTTCAGCATTGAGGCCAAGGTTGTTGTCTTACCGGAACCCGTCGGGCCGGTCACGAGGAACAAGCCCCGGGGCCTCCTGCACAGGGCCCGGCAGATGGCCGGCAGGCCGATCTCCTCGAAAGAGAGAAAACGCGTCGGGATCAATCGAAGGACGATGGCGAGGTTGCCCTTCTGTCGAAAGATGGAGACGCGAAAGCGGCCCTGATCACCGAAGGCGAATCCGAAGTCGGTTCCACCCTCCTCCTGCAATTCCTGCTGATTGCGATCCGGTGTGATTGACTTCATCAGTGCGACTGTGTCTTCCGACTCCAGAACCTTGGTTTCCAACTGTCGTAGTCGGCCGTGTAATCGCAGGACGGGGGGGCGCCCTACCGTGAGGTGAATATCCGACGAGCCTCGCTTGATACAGGTTTCCAAAATTCGATCTATGTGCAGTGATGCCATGTCTCTGGTATCCGTTGGTTCAACGTTGCAGGTGCGCTCGACGACGAGAACATCCGTGTTGAAAGAGTCCTATTAGAGATAACAACAATCTCAATAGTTGTTCCTATACGCTTCATCGCGTCGATCTCGACTCTTTTCGGCATCGAGACTGCTTCCGGGACGGTGTGTCTATTAGTCCGCCTCGATTTCCGATTGTGCCAGCCGGCTCAGCTCCTCGAGAGACGTGATCCCTCGAAGAATCTTTCGCTGGCCGTCTTGCAACAGGCTTTTCATACCGCCTGCCTTTGCCGCTGTGCGCATCTCCGAGATGCCCGCGCGATTGAAGGCCAATTCACGAAGCTCCGATGTCATCTGCAACATTTCGAAAATACCCAGACGACCGCGATACCCCGAGTTATTGCAGTGGGAACATCCCACCGGTTTATATATCTCCGCGCCCACCAATTGATCATCGCTGAAACCACAAAGTTTCAGTTCTGACTGATCGGGATTGTCGTCGATCGCCTTGCATTCCTTGCACAGAACACGTACCAGGCGCTGGGCCATAATCGCCTGAATGCTGCTCGCCACCAAAAACGGCTTGACCCCGATGTCGATCAATCTAGTCAAGGCACTTGGAGCGTCGTTGGTGTGCAACGTGGAAAAAACCAGGTGGCCGGTCAGAGCGGCCTGAATCGCGATCTCACCCACCTCCAGGTCGCGAATCTCACCCACCAGGATGATATTTGGCGCCTGACGCAACATCGATCGGAGAATACGGGAAAAGCTCAAGCCGATCTCATCGCGGACCTGACACTGATTCATCCCGGGAAAGACATACTCGACCGGATCCTCGGCGGTGATGATTTTTTTATCCGGGCGGTTCAGTTCCTGGAGGGCTGCGTAAAGAGTCGTCGTTTTTCCCGAACCGGTCGGACCTGTCACGAGAAAAATGCCGTTGGGCCGTTGGATGATCTTGACGAACCGTTCGTAGTCTTCCGGCTCGAAACCCAGTTGTTGAATGCCGACCGATGCTGAATCAGGCCGCAGGATTCGAAGCACGATCGATTCACCATGGACGCCCGGGCAGCAACTGACTCTGAAGTCGATGCCCTGGCCGCTGATTCGCAGTTTGATCCGACCATCCTGGGGGATTCGCTTTTCCGCGATATCGATACCGGACATGATCTTCATGCGGGTGGTCACGGCGTTTTGGAGCCTTTTTGGTATATTTTCCCGCTCGAGACAGACCCCGTCGATGCGATATCGAACGCGGACCCGATCGTCCATGGGTTCGATATGGATGTCGCTGGCTCGTGTACGCACCGCCTCCGCGATCATCATGTTGATCAGCTTGATGATCGGGGCGTCGGAATCATTCGCGACTTCCCGCTTATCATCCCGCGCGTCTTGATCCAGGGAGGCATCCACCGACGCATCGAGACTTCGTGACAACTCGTCCAGCGAGGCTTCGGGACCCTTTAGATTTTTTTCGATATAGTGGCGAATTCTCGAACGGGGCGCCAAGACCGGTACCACGTCGCTGACGCCCAGTCGAAATCGCAGCATGTCCAACGTATCCAGATCAAGCGGATCGGGTATCACCACACGCAGCTTTCCGTTGTCGCTGCTCATGGGCAGGATGTCGTTTTGTTTGATGAGCTTTTCGGGAATCAGGCTCAGGGCCTCGGGGCTGATGGTGCTCCGGCCGACTTCGACGTAGTCCATCCCGTGCTGCTTGGCCAACGCTTTGCACACATCCTCTTCGGATGCCAACTCCAGTTCGATCAGTGCCTCGCCGATCCGCTTTCCGTTGTTCAGCGCGAACTCCGCCGCGCGATCGGCATCATCCTTGGACAGCAGGTTGGACTCCTGCAGGATCTCACCCAATTTTTGTCGCTTTCGGGCCATGGCTCGTTTTCCTGGCAATCTTCTACGGTTGGTCCCATCCCCGGTTTGGCCGTCGATCCGTCATTCACAACCGGCCACTCAGGCGGTCGCATCATCCAGGGGGGCACTCCCCGATTTCACACGGCACCGATTTTCCTGGTGGGTTCTATAATTGTAGAACTACACACGCCGTCATTGGGGGTACGGTGCACACGGGGGGCAAAACTCGATTGCCCCTCGATTTTACGCGCTGGAAGGCTTTCGATCAAACTGTAGGCTTCGGGCCAATTATCGGCGGATGTTGTCCGAGGCTTCACGGCGTCCTTGTGCACCAAGACTCAACAGATGGGTCAAATGTCCCATCCTGATTTCAGGGGGAATTCGGACCCGCTCGCTTGCAGTCGGGGTTTGTATTGGGGGGGCATGTTTTGTTGGCCGAACACTGACCGCTTCCTCACGGGCGCTGCTCTGATCGGGTCCGGACGATCTGATCAGGGCAGATCGATTCTGGACCGGGCTGACAGGGTCCAATCGTCCCGGTATCCTCGATCGAAGAGATGGCAGCCCAGGGCTGCGATCATTGCGGCATTGTCGGAACAGTAACATACCGGCGTCAGGTGAAGCGAGAGCCCTCGCGTGCGGCATGCATCCGTCAGTCGGTTGCGCAACAGGGAGTTTGCCGCGACCCCTCCACCCACCACGATTGTGCTTGCCCTCTGTTGCTCAACGGCGAGCAGGGTTTTGGCCACGAGCACGTCGACCACCGCCGCACTGAACGCAGCACAGATATCATCGATCTCCTGGGCAGTCAGTCGCTCGAGTCCCCCGGTGGTCTTTCCGGGTCCGTGGACATGATAAAGTACGGCCGTCTTCATCCCGCTGAACGAAAAGTCGAGTGAGCCGGGCCCGAGCATCGATCTTGGGAACTGGATCGATTCCGGATCGCCGCGCCGTGCGCGCTCGTCGACGATCGGGCCACCGGGATAGTCCATGTGCAAAATCGTCGCGACTTTGTCGAATGCCTCGCCCGCCGCGTCGTCGATCGTTCGGCCGAGCAGTTCGATGTCATGGAAACTTCTGACGTGGTAGAGAGAGGTATGACCCCCGGAGACCACGAGCGCGACTGCTGGCCAGCGGAAAGATTCGTTCTCAATCGCCGCGCTCGTAGCATGAGCCTGAATATGATCAATGCCCAGCAATGCCGGGATCGTCCGCCGGGTCCAGCGGAGCCGCCACCGCCTCCGTCCCGTCCATGTCGGTGCATCCGACGATGGACACGATCAGGACGAGCAACGAAACGTGGGCGAGGACGGTCGTCCTCTCGGGCTTCCTCGACATGCTCGACTCTCC
>JBHHUV010000171.1:0-6181 GCA_046754005.1 Phycisphaerae bacterium
ACAATCGCCTGTATTCTCATTCTCGCGGGTATCGGTTTCGGCACGAGGCAGGCGACCGCTCAGGGCACGGGGCTGACGACCGTCGATCTGAACTCTGGCCTCACGCCCACCGATCTGGTGAACGGCCTGTCAGGCGTCGTCGGAGGGCCCACCACCATCTCAAACGCAACCTACACCGGCGCGAATACGGCCGCCGGCACATTCACAGGCGGCAACGGCATTCTGGGATTCTTCGAACAAGGCATCGTCCTCAGCACCGGCAACATCGCCTCAGTCGTGGGGCCGAACAGTGTCGACAGTGCGTCGACGGTCAATGGAACCCCGGGAGACCCGGCGCTGGATACCCTGTCGGGGGGTGTCACTTCAGACGCCGCGGTCCTGGATTTCGACTTCACCTGTCCAGGCGGACCCTTCGCGGAGATCGCCTTTGAATTCGTCTTCACATCCGAGGAATACAACGAACGCGTCAATGCCGGATTCAACGATTCCTTCGGCATTTTTCTCAACGGTGTCAACCTCGCCCTGCTTCCCAACAATATAGACCCCATATCGGTTGACACACTGAACTGTGGGAATCCGTTCAATCCCCCGCTCGGAGGTTCGAACTGTGCCTTATTTATCAATAACGACTGCAATGACATGATCGACGGAACTTTTCCCTGCGCGGGCAATCGCAACACCGAAATGGACGGGTTGAGCGTGGTGATGTTCGCAACCGGTCTCCTCATTCCCGGCACGAATCACATCAAGCTGGCGATCGCCGACGCGGGTGATTCCACCGGCGACTCCGCCGTCTTCATTCTTGTCAGCAGCATGACCTGTTCCGTCAACGATGACGTGATCCCGAGAACACTCAAGACGGTACCGATTCCGCAGCCTGACAATCTATTCGACTTCGTCAAAAACCAGGATGCCGCCATCGCGCTGGGCAAGTCCCTGTTTTGGGACATGCAGGTCGGCAGTGACGGTGTACAGGCCTGCGCCACCTGTCACCACCAGGCCGGGGCCGATGGTCGAATGCGCAACGCGCTCCACCCCGGACCCAACGGCACCTTTCAAGTCGGCGGCCCAAACTACACACTTCAGGCGAGCGATTTTCCATTCATCAACGTTGGTGATCCACTCCTCAATGACGACATCGTCGGGTCTCAGGGCGTCGTCAGAACAGACTTCCTCAACATCGTCCCGGGCAGCCCCGAAGATACGGGCAACCTCGTGCCCGATCCCGTCCATCAGGTCGGCGGTATCAACACACGCCAGATGACCGGTCGGCAGGCGCCCTCGGTGATCAACGCGGTTTTTCACGTCAAGAATTTTTGGGACGGCCGGGCGAACTTCGTTTTCAATGGCGTGAATCCATTCGGGTTGCGAGACCCCGGCAACCCCACCATCCTGGAGGTACAGCCCGACGGGACTGTGATACCGGCGAGCGCCCAGATCAATAAAGCAAGCCTCGCTTCCCAGGCTGTGGGTCCGGCGCTCAGCGAGGTTGAAATGTCCTGGAACGGTCGCAGTTTCGCGGAACTCGGCCAAAAACTCTTGAGTCTCCGCCCCCTCGCCAAACAGATTGTCGATCCTTCGGACAGCGTTCTGGGGATAGCGGTTCATCCCTCCGGCAAGGGTCTCGACACCACCTACCAGAGTATGATCCAGGACGCATTCCTCGAACAGTTTTGGGACTCCCCGACGCTCACACCCGAAGGGTTTACCGTCATGGAGGCAAACTTCTCACTCTTCTTCGGGCTTGCGATTCAAGAATACGAATCCACACTGGTATCCTACGACAGCCCATTCGATCATTTTCGAGAAGGACAACTAGACGCCCTGACCGACCAGCAGAAACTGGGACTGAGCGTCTTCGTCGGGGAGGGTCGGTGCATCCGCTGCCACGGCGGCGCCGAGTTCACCAACGCCACGCTGAGTCGTGTGCAGGGTCTCTCCGAGCACGGTCACATCGAAACAATGGCCATGGGCAATGGACTCACCGGAAACTATGACAACGGTTTTTATAACATCGGCGTGCGGCCCACGACCAACGATCCAGGCACCGGCGGCACCGATCCGTTCGGAAACCCCTTGTCATTCACTCGGCTGGCCTATCAGGGCATTGAAATCGGCCCCCCATTTGACAATCCTCCGGGAATCAACACCGCCTTTCCGGCAGTGGTCGACGGTTCGTTCAAGGTTCCCAGCCTGCGCAACGTCGAACTCACGGCCCCATACTTTCACAACGGCGGGGCCCAGACGCTTCAGCAGGTCGTGGACTTCTATGCCCGCGGGGGCGACTTTGCCGACCTCAACGCCGGCGACCTGGCCGTCGACATCCTGCCGCTTCCGCTGAGCGCCCTGGATCGGTCCGCTCTGGTCGCCTTCCTCCATGGGCTGACCGACGAACGCGTTCGCTTGCGACAGGCGCCATTCGACCATCCCCAGCTCTTCGTGGCGAACGGGCATATCGGCGATGACCTCAGCGTCACGGACAACGGCACGGGTGCGGCGGTCGATTGCATGGTGGAAATCCCCGCAGTCGGCGCCGCGGGCGCGCCTCCGTTTACGATGCCGGAGGAATGTCTGGACGACTGCAACGGCAACGGCAATGTGGACAGCATGGACATCGCCGAAGGCATCAGTGGGGATTGCGACATCAATGGTATACCGGATGAGTGCGAACTGGATTCAGATGGCGATGGAGTCATTGACGTCTGCGACAACTGTGCAAACACACCCAACGCGGATCAGGCCGACTGCGATGGCGACGGCATTGGCGACGTTTGCGCGGATGTACGGATCGCCCTGGTCGTCCGTCGCACCCAGAGCGTGGACGATACGGCGACAAGTCTCCCGGTGTCTGACAACACGGTGATTCGTGACACGGATTTCGTTATTGAACTCTGGGCGACGGACAGCGGGGCGGTCAACACCGGGCTGATCGGTGTATTCGCAAACCTCTCATTCCCGCCCGAGAAAATGGGCGTGATGACCATCGACCACCGGCCCCCGTTCAATCTTCTTGAGAGTGGAACGTTTGACAATTTTGCCGGAACGATCACGGATCTTGGTGGGAACGACGCAACCTTGACAGGCCAAGGAATCGATCCGAACTGGGCTCGCGTGGCGGTCGTTCAGTTCCACGCCTTCTGCGACCTGATGCCGGCGGACTTCGGATTGTCACCTAGCACCACGGAGGTATCCGCCTTCGCACGAGGATCGATCCCACCGTCGGAGGTTTCCTTCTGTGGAGCGAATGTCGACTTGATATTCAACTGTATTTATGACAAGGACGAGAGCGGTGAAGTGAATAGCGGTGACCTGGCCCTCTTCGCGCCTGCATGGCTGACGGGGGAAGGGGATCCGGGGTTTGATCCGAATTGCGATTTCGATTGCAGTGGAATGATCGGAGCCGGAGACCTGGGCTGGTTGGCAACGTCCTGGTTGCAGAGTTGTACGGACCTGAGTGACGAAGCGTTACCGTTGTGCCGTCGTTGTCTGCTGGGGGCGCCAATCCCACCGAGTGGTGATCTTCCCCTAAGGGGCGGCAGCCCGGAGCCGGAGCCGATCGCCAGCACCCTGTCGGCGTGAAACGCGTGAATCACCTTGATTTCATCACCCAGTCGGACCACCTGAAAATTGACCTGACCGGGCAGTTTCTCGATCTCCTTGATAATCGACGGGATGTCTTTGAACGACCCCACGGGCGGTCCGAACCAGAGGCCGATGATCTTCGGCGGCGTCTGCTTGTTGATCGTCAGCTTCAGTTCCATCTCGACGCCTTTTTCGAAGACCAGCGTAAACTTGCCACTCTCGGGTGTCGTGCGCTTCTGGGGTGTCACGTCTACGACACGGCCATGCTGAGTGAAAAATCCCTTGTACAGAGAGAGGAGTCTGTCTTCACTGACCTGTTTCAGAAGACTTTTGTGGTAAATGCCGGCGATATGGGATTGCTGCTTGTTGATTTGTTTGACAACCTGATAGGCCATACCATCCAACGGAGCGTCGGACGGCTGAAACATCATGGGGACCAAGAGCAATATTTTCGTCATAGACAGCAAGGCATTTCTCCCATTATTCGAATATCAGCCAGCGGAATAGCATGTCGACGCAATTATGGTGCCTGCACGATCCGCCGCAACCCATTCCTTCAAGCCGACAGGCTACCGTCGGTCTCAATCAACAATCGCCGGCTTCAATGACGGCCGCGGCCTGACAGTCACGCAGGCCAACACTCTAAGCTGTCCAATGAAACACCCCCTCAAGTCCGATAAAATCTCAGTACAAATGACGGGGAGCAACTCTCCCAACACCTTCTATCTCATTATAGACTAGCAACTTAAAGAAATTCATACGACATGTCACAGCTCAATATCTCAACCCATCCGACACAATCGAAAACGCACGATCCTTCGATCATTGTTGCGCCAACGCGTTGCCCAGATTTGTCAGAATGGAGAGATTCGCCGGATCGATTTTCACGCCCTGCCGGAAATCCTCGATCGCGGATTTGACATCGTTCTTCGACAGTCGATCCTGACCGCGCGTGTCATAGGCAATCGCCAGGTTCTGCCGGTATTGCGTATTGGCTCGAAATGCCTGATAGCTTCTCTCCAGCAGCGCGATCGCGTTGTCATAATCATTGTCGGCCAGCTCCGCCAGGCCCTCGGTGAAGCTCAGCTCGGCCATCTTCCGCTTCGCAACCTGATTGTCAGGATCCAGATCATACGCCTTCGTATAGTTAATCCGCGCCTGAATGTTCTCACCCTTCTTGGAGAAGTGGGCGGCCACGCGCAGGTACAGCCCGGCTATTTTTTTCCTGAACGCCGGATCGTCCGGAGCCTTCGACGCGGCGGTGCCCAGTTCTCCCAGCGCACGGGAATAAGCCCCCCCATCAATCAGCCGCTTCGCTTTATCGGCGGCAATCCGCGCGAAGGCCTCGGGGATCCCCGTATTGAGCGGATCAATCCGAAACGCCGCGTCTATATCGGCCCGCGCGGAGTCGAGCTGCCCCTTCGATAGCCGCTTCCGACCCCGGCCGATGTAGCCGTCGGCCAGATCCTGCACATAGCCTGCGTGTTCCGGTACAATATCAACCGCCGTCTTCAGCTCGCGAATCGATCGATCGAACAAGCCCGCCTCTCCCAATGCCTTGCCGAGAATGTTGTGCGGCAGCGCGGCCTCCGAGAACCGGCTCACGAACCCTTCGGCCCGCTTGATCACCTCGTTGAGCTGATCACCGCGTGCGCTCCCAAGCGCCAGGTCGAGCGCCCCAAGCGCCTCAACCGGTCGCCTCGCGGCGTTGAACCCATCCGACATCGTCAAGTAGGTCTCCGCACGGCGATCGGTACGGTCCGCCAGATGAAACAGCAGCCGGAGGGCCTCGTTGCGATGCGAGGAGCTCTTGATCTTCCGCCGCGCGATCGAGAGCACCTCGTCGTCGCTCTTCTTCAGCGTTTTCAGATTGTTGAAATCGCCCTGCAGCTTGCTGCTGCTCGGCGCCAACGCCAGCGCCCGGCCGATGAATTTCTCGGCCTTCGAATAGTCGCGTTCGTCAAGATAGGAAAGACCGATCAGGTGCAGCGCGGACACGTCGCGAGGGTTCTCGTCGACCAGTGTCTGGGCCAGCGCACGGCCGCCGGTCGCATCCCCCGAGGAGATTTTTCCGGCCGCTTCATTCAGGGTTCGTTTGCGGTCTTTCTCCGCCTGTGTCTGCACATCCGACGACGCGGTGGGAATCGGGCGGCGCAGCGCGGTCAACTGCCCAAAGGCGTTGTACAGCCCCTGTGTAAAATCGACCGCCGAACCACCCAGCAGCACCGCGGGACCGAATCCCGAACCACCGGCCCCCCGGCCGGACAGCAGGCCCGATCCCGAAAAGGGAAGTGCCGAACCGGCGGATTGGATGCCCCCGATAATCAACCTACTCTATCCCCCCGACGAATCCCGTCCCCATAACGTGGACCCGGTATTCCCAATACTGATACTGATGGCCATCCGATGCAACGGCCAACACGGCCCCGATGGTTCATCAGTTCAATAAGAGGATCAACATCCGATCCTCCATACCCTTAGGTCGGCATAATGGCATACAAAGTTCCGTTCTGCCGACCCTGAATCTGTCGGAAGATTACGATACATCAGATGTGGGTGGCACCTTTTTCTCGGACATGTCAGCAAAGGGGTCAGGCGG
>JBHHUV010000172.1:0-6159 GCA_046754005.1 Phycisphaerae bacterium
AGAAATAGCGGATGGCGCCAACTGCCGACTGAAGTCGGTGGCAAACAAAAAATTGCCGACTGAAGCCGTCTGAGTGGAATTGGAGAGGGCGTCCACCACCGGCTGGAGACCGGTGGCAAACAAAAAATTGTTCGGCTGATTCGCAGGATCAACAGATGGGTCTGATGACCCATCCTACAGTATTGTTTGGATGGAAACCCAGTCACTTGCCATGATCGATCCTCCTGACGAATCCGGTCCGACCCATCTGCTATCGCTCAGGCCCGAGGCGCTGTCCGCGGCGTTGGATCGACTGGGCGAGCGTGCTTTTCGTGCCAAGCAGATTCTGCAATGGATCTACGATCATGGAGCGCAATCGTTTGATGCCATGTCCAATTTACCCAAGCCGCTGCGCGACGTTCTGGGCGAGCGGTATCCCATTTTCGTGTCGCGCATCACGCATCGGCAGGTTTCCAGCGATGGCACGGTCAAACTGCTGCTGACGTGGCCGGACGGCGCCGCGAGTGAATGCGTGATGATTCCGACCGATCGTCAGAAGACGGCCTGCGTCAGTTCGCAGGTGGGGTGCCCGGTGGGGTGCCGGTTTTGTGCGAGCGGGCTTGACGGGCTTCAGCGGAACTTGACGTGCGGCGAAATCGTCGAGCAGGCACTGCGCATCTCTGCCGAGGCCTTGCTTGCCGGCGGTCGGCTGTCCAACATCGTCTTCATGGGGTTGGGTGAACCGCTGGCAAACTACGACGCCGTTCTGGGGGCGATTCGCACCCTCAACGCGCCGTGGGGGCTCAACATCGGGGCGAGAAAGATTACCCTCAGCACGGTGGGCATGCCGCACCCCATCCGGAAGCTGGCCGCGGAGGGATTGCAGATCAACCTGGCGCTCTCGTTGCATGCCCCGACCGACGGTCTGCGTCGCGAACTGATTCCCTGGGCCGATCGCATTTCGATCGGCGCCCTGATCGAGGCCTGTCGGGAGTATTTCGACCGGACGGGCCGTGAAATCACGCTGGAGTACACGCTTCTGGCCGGGGTCAACGATCAAGTCGAGCATGCGCATGCCCTGGCCCGGTTTGCCAAGAAACTTCGTTGCAATGTGAACTTGTTGCGATACAACCCGGTCGTCTCCTTGCCGTTTCGGCGGCCTTCGAGCGATTCGGTGCATGCCTTTCAAAATGCGCTGCGGGCCGATGGCGTCAATTCGCATATTCGCAAGTCGCGGGGCACCGATATTGATGCGGCCTGCGGTCAACTGCGTCGGCGGGAATTGCAAGGCGAGACTTCCGTTTCCCTGCCGGTGCGACCGGATGTCGCCGCTTCGGATCTGTGAGGATCATGGATACACGCCGGTTTCATAAACACCTGTTCGATGTTGGCCGTCGACTGATTCCTCGTGAGTGCGTGGTGCTGTGCGCCGTTTCCGGCGGCGGCGATTCCATGGCGCTGTTGCACGGGCTTCATGCGATCAACGCGATGCGCGGATGCGGTTGGGGTCTGCATGTCGCGCATCTTGATCATGGTCTGCCGCATGATTCGGCGGAGATGATGGCGTTTGTTCGGGATGCGGCGGCAGGGTTGGGGCTGCCTTTCGTGGCTGAGCGTGTTGACGTGGTCGCGGCGGCGGGGGAGACGGGCGAATCGATCGAGGAGGCGGGGCGGAAGGTGCGGTATGATTTTCTGGAGCGTGCCGCCGAGAATGCAGGCGCTCGGGTCGTGGCCCTTGGGCATCATGCCGACGATCAGGCTGAGACGGTGCTGTATCGCATTCTTCGTGGGACCGGTCTGCGGGGGCTTGCTGGGATGCCGGAACGCCGGCCGATTCGTGGTGGCGTGGAGATTGAGATTGTTCGGCCGCTTTTGGAGATGCGTCGCGAGGATCTTCGGGATTATCTGCGTCGGCGTGAACTGGGTTTCATGCACGACGCCACCAACGATGACGTCCATGCGGCGCGGCGCAATTGGATGCGACACGAATTGATTCCCCTGATCGAGGGAACCCTCAATCCGGAGGTTGCGGTTGCACTGGTTCGCCTGGCTCGACAGGCCGGGCGTGCGCATGGCGCGATCGAGACTCTGGCGGCGGCGGCGTTCGAACGTCTTCGGCTCGAATCCACGCAGGGATCGGTGGTGTTGGACTCGGCCGGGCTCTCCGCGTTGCCTGGCGCCTTGCGGGCTGAGTTAATTACATATGTCTTGGAACGACTTGGTGCGGGTCGCAAGGCGATCGGGTTCGAGCGGATCGAGGCCGTGACCGACGTGGCCGAGGGAGACGGACGGCTGCGCCGGATCGAGCTGCCCGGCGGTATGCTGGTCGAACGCCGCGGGGCCAGGCTCATCTTTCTGGGCGGCGTGGGCGCGTCGTCGGTGCAATTGCGGGGCGAACAGCCGGTTGAGGGGACCTGCCCGTGACGGTGTATCACGGGGCCGTGACGAAATCGGCGGGGTTGATTGATGCAGGGTCGTGCGTTTTTCAGGTTGGCGGATGCCACATACAGGGCGGGAAAACCATGCTCCGACCTTGTGAGACGGGCAGATTGTATCGCCCTTTCAGGGCTGGGTGTCAATTCATCGCGATCACCCAGGGCGGCGCTTCGCTCTGCCCTGGGCTGACATGTTGCTGCCCCTTCGGGGCGGATAGAAAAAAACACAGAGGGGAAAAAACGGTAAAACGGTAAAAAACACTGTGGGAAAACAAAAAAACATGGAGCAGGTTTCTCAGTGCGGGGGCCGATGGAATTGGGCGATGGCCCCACCGATGGAAAACCCGTGGGCTTCGAACACTGAGCGTTTCATGTCGTCATCCATGGAGACTCCGGCGACGACGATCCGGGGAACGAGTCGCCGCGCCATCTCCAGGAAATGTCTGAATAAGGCGTGACTGATTTCGCGGCTTTGATCGTGGGATGGAACATCGAATTCCACCAATCGTGCGATGTCGCCCACTTCGAGATAGCCGATCCGACCGGCGGGTTTTCCCTCCACCATCGCTACAAAGGCATCGAAGTGCGAATCGTTCAGACGCTCGATGCCGGCTTCTATCAAGGGCGCATCTTGTCTGCCATCCTCGCACAGGGCCGCGCGATAGGCCTTCGGCATGGCACGGGCCGGCAGGATTCGGATTGTGTCATCCACGTACTTGCCCAAGGAATCCCAATTCGACAACCCCATCGCGAGTAAATCCCCACGTACCCAGCCATGGCAATCCAGCAACCCTGCGATCGGCGCGATGTCTTGTGTTGCCGCGATTATCCAGGTCTGGCAACACGCACTCCGTTCTCGATAGAAAGACTCCACCTGTTCACGTACTGTTTCTGGATCCAGATCCGCGAGCCAGACGTCCTGGATCTGGTTCGCGGCCGGTAGATCACTAAAAGCTGACGACCAATGGGCCACACCGTATTCCAGTGGTTCCCATTCGGCGATCTGTTCACACAGCGCCCGCTCACTTCGCCTGACCGCCGAGATGATCTCCTCGTTTGTCATGATCGTCATCTGTTCCGTATGTTTCACTGTGCGGACTGGATTCTATCGCACGTGGGCGACGTTTTCCCGGATTTCGCTATAATGCCGAATTGTACACTGTGATTCTGACACTGCGACTCGGAGCCTGCCATGTCTGTCGATCTCAATGAAAACACACGGCGTGAATTCCTCTCGAGAACCGGCAAGCTCGCCATCTTCGCGGGTGGCGCGGCGACCGCCAGACCGTTGATTGCCGAGCAACCGGCGTTGAAAGCCAGGATGGTTCCCGATCGACGGGGAAAAAAGATCATAGCCGGAAGTCCAAGCCGGAGTTACTCCCGCGCGGTCGGGTTGGATCGGATCGTCTATGTCTCCGGCAGTGTGGGTGTGGACAAGAAGGGAAAGATCGAGAAGGATTTTCAAGTGCAGGCCCTGCAAACGCTCAAAAATCTCCAGGAATCCGTCGAGCGAAGCGGATCCTCCATGTCACGTGTGCTGAAGTGTACCTGTTTCCTGAAAAACCTCGAAGACTTTGGCACGTTCAATGAGATCTACGTGAAGTTCTTCCCGGAGGATCCACCGGCTCGGTCTTCTGTCATCGTCAAGGACCTGGTTGTTCCCGGCGCGCTGCTGGAGGTGGATTGTGTTTGTTATATAGACTAGCCTTATCGGTCAAGGGATGTGTCGGATGCTGCAGTGGCGGATTCAAGTTTCGATACTACAGCAGGCCATCGCAATGGAAGAAGGGATATGAACGACACAATTCGGCCTGTTGTGACCCGCGATGATATCATCGGATTCTGCAGGCGCCACCATATCCTCAAGCTATCCCTGTTCGGATCCTATTTGCGCGAAGATTTTCGCTCTGACAGCGATATAGACGTCCTGGTCTTATTTGAACCGGGCATTACGATCGGATTTCGAATTTTCGACATGGAGAACGAGTTGTCCGGCCTGTTCGGGGGGCGCAAGGTAGACATCGTGAACGAGAAGTTCCTCAATCACCGTCTTCGAGATCGGATATTAGCCTCCTCGGAGGTTCAGTATGAAGAAAGATGATCGTGTGTATGCGGGCCACATGCTTGACATGGCTCGAAGTGCTATCAGTAAGATCCAAGATCAACCGCGCGCGGTCTATGATGCGGATGACAATCTTCAACTGGCTCTGACGCATTTGATTCAGATGATTGGTGAGGCTTCGTCACAAGTATCGACTCAAACTCAGGACCGCCATCCGGAGCTACCCTGGAAGAAAATCATCGCCATGCGTCATAGAGTCGTACACGATTATTTGCATGTTGACCTTGATATTGTCTGGGATGTCGTCACGGTGGAACTCGAACCGCTTATCGAGAACCTTGAGAAAATGATGCCGTCGGAATGATCGTGGTATAGGGCAGTAAACAATAATGCACGTGCCGTGAGGCTAAGATATACGAGGAATCCGACATGAACCCTGACCTGTCGATCGAGTTCTGCGGCGTTTCGGCGCCGAATCCATTTTGGCTGGCCTCGGCCCCGCCGACGAACAGCGCCTACCAGATTCGCCGTGCCTTCGAGGCGGGCTGGGGTGGAGCCGTGTGGAAGACGCTTAACCACGAGCCGATCGTGAATGTCTCCAGCCGCTACGGGGCGGTGGACTACGATGGCCGCAAGATCATGGGATTGAACAACATCGAGCTGATCACTGACCGTACTCTTGACGTGAACCTCGCCGAGATTCGCGAGATCCAGCGCGAGTTTCCGAATCATGCCCTCTGGGTTTCACTCATGGTCGAGCCGAAACGGGAGACCTGGCACGATATCGTGAAACAGACACAGGACACCGGGGCGGACGGGATTGAGCTCAACTTCGGCTGCCCCCACGGCATGTCCGAGCGGGGTATGGGTTCGGCCGTCGGCCAGGTTCCGGACTACACCGAGATGATCACCGCCTGGGTCAAGGAGGCCGCGACCATTCCCGTCATGGTCAAGCTGACGCCCAATATCACCGACATCCGCGCGATCGGTCGGGCGGCGAAGAATGGCGGGGCCGATGCCGTATCGCTCATCAACACGATCAATTCGATCATGGGGGTCGATCTTGACACCTTCGCCCCTAAACCCCATGTGGCTGGAAAGGGCGCCCACGGCGGCTACTGTGGCCCGGCGGTCAAGCCCATCGCACTCAACATGGTCAACGCCCTGGCCAACGATCCCGACTGCGACATCCCCATCAGCGGCATCGGCGGCATTCAGGCCTGGCAGGATGCGGTCGAGTTTCTCCTGCTCGGCGCCGGCAGCGTTCAGGTCTGCACCGCTGTCATGCACTATGGTTTCCGTATCGTGGAGCACATGATCAGCGGTATGAAGAACTGGATGCGCGAGAAAGACTTCGCCACCCCCGCTGATTTCATCGGTCAATCGGCGCCGCGTATCCTCGATTGGGGCGATCTCGATCTGGGTTACAAGGTCGTCGCCGAGATCGATCAGAAAAAATGCATTCATTGCGGCTTGTGCTATATCGCGTGTGAAGATGGGTGTCATCAATCGATCAAGCTGGATCGATTGGCCGAGGACGAGTTTGTCCGATCCAACGGCCATGAATACGTCAAGAGCGGTGATATCCACGTGCTGCCCGGCGCGGGAGACGGCTACGTCAATATCCTGACCATCAATCAGGACACCTGCGTTGGCTGCAACATGTGCTCGCTCGTCTGCCCG
>JBHHUV010000173.1:0-6131 GCA_046754005.1 Phycisphaerae bacterium
AGCGCGTATTCTATACTGCTTGTCCCGTGTTTGAAACCCGAGTCGAGGAGGTGATGGATCCGATGCTGTGGATTCCTTTCACGTTCCATCCCGTCGGCTTCATTCTAGGGTGCTGTTTTGCCTGTTGTCTTGCCGGCCTGGGACGACTCCTGTCCAACCCCGACCAGGCGGTCCATCATCGAACGATAGGCCGGTATGTATTTCCCGGCCGATTCCAGCCCCTGTTCCACGATGGCGAGGGCTTCGCTTTTCCTGCCCATGCGGAGCAGCGAATCGACCAGCGCCCGATCGACCACGAACAGTTGATCACCGGGCGGGATCTTGCCCCGCGCGGCCGACAAAAATGGAATCGATGCCTCATACTCGTCTCGAAGCTGGAGCAAGCGACCGACATTTCGTTCGGTTAATCCGTTTTCGCTGCGACCGTAACGAAGCAAAGTTGTTCCCCGTTCGATCGCGCGGCGTGCGAGGATTCGATCGGTCTCGGTGAGTCTGCCCAATCGCTTCGATCGGCAGGCGAGCATCAGGTAGGTATACTCGACATTCCAGGATGAGAGGGGCGGCACGGATCGAGCCGCGACGTCCAGAAGCGATTCGGCACCGGAATAATCGCCCGCGGCGATTCGCTTTCGCGCCGCCTCGCCCGACAGCGGCCGCTTGGCGCCGCGATGCATCGATGGCCCCTCCCAGCGGCGCACGACTTCAATCACCTCCGGCGGCATGGTAGCCTCCATGCGACCGGCCCGCTGGTGAAATCGACTGAACGCGCCGGGATTACTCTCTCTGTAGAACGGAATATTACACAACACGCTCAGCGTGTGCGCAACGGCGTAGCGTGTATAGGGATTGTCGCCCATGCGGCGTGCGTAAGCCTCCCAGTCCGGCAGAACGGAGACAGCGTCGCGATCCACAGACAATCGGCCCTTAAACGCGGTGAGTGTTGCTACGACTGTGCGGGCGATGAGGGCCTGGCCCTTGAGCGAAGGATGGACATGATCGTCCATCAATTCCCATCCGATCAATCCATGCGGGCTGGCGTCGCGAAATGCCTTCCGCATATCACACAATACGGCGCCGTGGTCCGTTGCTGCACGGCGGATTGATTCATTGGATGCGTCGGGTGCACGCCAGGGCATGGGATCCAGATTGATTGCCTGTTGAAACTCGGCAGCGGCATTGCGGCCCTCGTTCAACGACAGGTAGGCCCTGCCCAGGGCGTAGTGGGCCTTCGCGTGCTTGGGTTCGATCTTGAGTGCCTGTAGAAACGCCTGCTTCGCAGCCTCGGGATTGGCTGCGATTTTCTTCAGACCTTTCCGAAGATGGGATTGAAACATGTCCCTTTCGACGGCATCGAGGTGGGACAGGTCGTCGGTTCCCAGCGGTGCCAGGTCGCGCTCGTTGGACGGCAGGGTGCATACGATGATCGGGATATCCTTGGCCCGGCATCGTTCGATCATCCGGGAGACGTGAACTTCGAGATTGTGAGCAGCGGCGACTCGCCGGGGGTCTTCCGGTCCGGTATAGGATTGACCGATCATCATTTCCATCAACGTCTTCCTCTTGCCCTCGTTCGGGGACGGCAGGAGTTGATGAATCGCCTGTTCGAGGGCGAGTGATCTGAACCAGCGTTGAAACCGGATGGCGCCGGGAGAATCACCGGCCCGGTGTAGCGAACAAACCCCGTAGGCGCCGAAGAACTCGTTGTGACCGGTATAGACGACGACGAGATCGGGATCGAACGCGACGCCTTCGGTCAGCATGCCAAGGACGGGAAAACTGGCGATGGCGGTGGTTCCCGCGTTAATGACCTCGACGGTGCGATCGGGCCAGAGGTCGGATAGCATTTCCTGCAGGAAGGCAGAGGCGGCAAACGCCCGGGTCTGGGGAAAGCCCTTTATAGCCGAACCCCCAAAAAGCATGATTCGAACCGTCCCCGGCGGTTTGGGATGGAGGAGCGTGTAGTCACCGATCGAACCGGGACGGTGTCGGTCGGCGAAGAAGTAGGAGGCCGCGCCGCCTTTGTTCGTGGACACGAGCATACCGCCCTCAGTGGGTCCGATTGTTCGAAAGGTCGGAGGATAGCCGCCGAAACCGAAGAGCCGGAGGACGCCCTCGGTTACGAGTAGGAGCAGGCCGGCAAGCAACATCGCCATCAGTGCAAAGACTCTGCGTTTCCGTTTTGACAATGGGCTGCGGCACGTTTTTTCGGTGTTCGGATCGTTCGTTGGCTTGGTTTTTGTGCGGCGATTGCGGGACATGGTGACAACGCGATCTACATTTGCGCGAATAGCTCGGAGCGCGGTCCGTTCAGAATACATAATAAAGCGGCCCGTGTTTGAATCAACACGGGCCGCCATAAAAACTCATTATGAGAGGAAGATCGTCTAGCGCCGTCGCCGGAGCAGGACGAGACCGCCGTGGCCGAACAGGACGCGGCTCGCCGGTTCGGGGACGATCGTGTAAGGGGTTGAATTCGCGACCAGGGCCTGATCCTGCCAGCCCGCGGCATTCCAGTCATCCGATGGGCTGTTCACGGTGTCGTTGGCAGTGTCGAAGTTACCACCACCGGAACTGAAACCCTCAAGGAAGATCGTGTCGCCGACGCCGACGCCCAGGTCCGACAACGCAATCGTGTATGAAACGGTGGAGATTGCGCCCGGTGTGATCACTTGCGTGGGGGTCGAAGCACTCTGCGTCCATACGCCGCCGCCGAAACCAAAGAGTTGAGTGCCGCCGCCGGCATCAACCCAACTGCCGATGAAATACTCGGCCAAGTGGTTGGTGTCGCCAATGGCGATGTTGCGGATCCAAGGGTTGCCGTCGTTGGTGGGCGGATCAGTGGGGAACTGGGAGGCACCGCCGGAACCTGCGACATTATCGGTGTCGATAAAGAACAGGTACTTGCCCCAATTCGCGGCGGCAATGTCGCCATTGATCGAGAGCGTGAGCACCAGATCGGTGGCGTTGGAGTTGGCCTCCAACTGGATCAGGTCCATGTTGCCGTTGAAGCTGAACTCATCACCGGCTGGATCGGTTGCGATGATGGTCGCACTTGCCGTACTCGCCATCAGCCCGAGGGCCACACATGCCAACAGTACTTTCTTCATTGCCTTCTTCCTCCTCTTTGAGTGTTGTGCCATAACTTTTAGGCGTATCCCTTCCAGAATCGCCGTAAAGTAACGGGCAAACAGACTGCGTCTTCCTCTACACCAGTTTATACCTGATCCACTTCTCTCCCTTGAGAAGAATCATTGACTTGCGGTGTCGCCCGAGACAATCCGGATGAGGCTTTGGGTTGAATCCACAGACGACGGCCGCGTTTCCCCCACCTAGAAAAACATTTTACTGGAATCGTGACGGCGTTTTCAAGCTTTTGGACGAGTTTTTTCAGAAGAATTCGATCGGCCGATCACACCCCTCAAAAGATCCCTACAAGCCTTGCTCAGAGGCCAGGATTCGATCGTATGGGCGACCTGGGCCATATGGGGTATCTGTACCCCATATGGCATCGGTTTTCACAGGGCCCTGATTTCCGCATCCAGTGTCAAGGTGCCAGAATCGCGTCCACGAAGGGCTGAATATCATCGCCATTCAGGAGACCGTCGCAATTCAGGTCCGCCGCAGGGTCGAAATTGGGATTCATCACAAAGAACAGGAACGCGACGATATCGTTGGTATCGACCACCCCGTTGTGGTTGACGTCGCCGTTGCCGATCCCGCTGCCGGTCGTGGACTGGATACCGGTGAATGTTTGCTGGCTGATCCGGCTGTTTCCGTTCGGCAGTGTCTCAAAGGCGACAACATCGACCCGGTGGTTTCCGCTCAGCAGGGCGCTTCGCGTAAACGTGAACACATCCATGAACCGTTCCGCCTGACCCGATCCGCCTTGGGCCAACCCGATAAAGTCGGTCGACTCCGGAAGATCCACGAAGACATGGACCCGATCGACGGTCGTGCTCGTCGCCTGGATGATGAACTCGACCGGCAGGGAGGTGACGTCGTTGTTGCAGGTCGTCGTCGGCGAGATGAGATTGAAGTCCGGATCGGCCAGATCGACATAGACAGCCAGGCGGAACTCGCCAAAGAGCGGGTCGAGACCGGCGGTGCGATGGCGGAAGGCGCGGACGGTGATGTAGTGGTAGCCTTCGCCGAGCGCGACGGCGTCGATGGTCTGGCGATAGGTGCCGGCGCCGCCGGTGAATCGCGGTGAGTTGGCGTTGAGAAAATCCTCAAAGCCGTAGGAGGGGCTTGTCGAATCGAGATGGTCCACGCCGCCATTGGCATTGGAGTCCGTGAAGCCGGCGTCGATGCGAAAAACAGCGTTGTCATCGGTATTGGGATCCAGCGGATCGGTCTGCAAAGTCTGAAGCTCGATGTCGAAGGTCGGAGAGTTAATCATCACAACAGCATTGATGCGTTGAATGTGATCGGGGGTGCCGCCGGTATCGGGTGCCGCAATCGTGGTGGTCGCGTTGGTAATGCTCAGAGTACCCGTGGGAACCGCGGGGCCGTAGATGACATAGCCGCGGCCGTGAAAACCGTTGGTGGCGTTGCTGTTCCGCGGGACGACGAGGTTGGAGATCGTTCCGCCGCCGCCCACGACGATGACCTCGGGGATGACGCCGGTCGGATCAACGATCGGATCGGCGGCGTTGCCGGTGAGTTCTTGCAGACGGGTGCCGGCGGCGAAGGTCGTGGTGACACTCAGCGAATGCGTCCCGTTCGCCTGACTGTCGCTGAGGCCGACGAGGACGTTGTCCTCGCTGTTCGGCGTACGTCGTGTGAACACGAGAACATCGGCCTTGTTGGCGTTGAGTGGAAAGAAGAATCCGCGGGCATATTCGTTACGAATCTTGACGAGATCGATGATTCGGTTGCTCCCGAGGCCAAGCGCGTCCTGTCGGCTGTCGGGAGAGGGGAAGCCGACGGCGCCGAATTCGAGTGCGTTATGATAGACGACACAGGGGCCGGGCCGCATGAGGACATAGGTTTGGGCCACGGTGTCGTCGAGGTTGAAACTGTTGTCATGGCTGGTGACGTGGTGGACGCCGATAGTTCCGTTGTTGAAGCCGTCCACGTTGTCCACTGAGGAATTGATAACATTGTCCCAGGAACCGGCCCCTGCGGCGCCGATGATATCCCGAAGCTGACCCGCTTCGTTCAGATCGAGTGCATCGCGATTGCCGAAGTCCCAACCGACCGAGGGCCAGCCGGGTCCGCCGTTTTCTCCGGGCTTTCGGACCCAGTTGACCAAGTTGCCATTGCTTTCCACGGCTTCGACGAACGAGAAGGGTGTTTTCACGCTGCCGTCAAAATCAACGTATCGGTTGTAGACGACCGTGTCCCACTGGTTGTCCCAGAAGGCCGTGGGAACATGTTTGGCGGCGTCGAGCCGAAAGCCGTCGACCTTCAACACCTCGAGGTAATACTGCGTGGATCGTAACAGCAGATCGGCCGCGCTCTCGATTACGGCATCACCCGCCATAGGGTCCGCGAGGTTGTAGGGGAAAAACGTCATGCTCGGGGGCGAGGGATTTCGGTTCGTCCCGGGGTTGGGCGGCGTCGTGGAGGGCAGCGCCGTGTCGGGATAGAGGCGGGCGTTGTCGGGATCGGGTTGGTTACGCACGGCCGTCGGCGGCATGGGGATGTTGTTCGGATCAACGGCGACGGGATGACGGATGAATTCGTAGTTGGGGCCCGTTTGGAACTGATCGATGTCGATCAGGCCAAGCAGACGTCCGTCGAAAAGATTGAAGTTGGGCCCGCCGGGATCATGCGATTGGGTTCCGGGCGGATGAAAGTCGCCCCACACATCAATGGGCAACTGAAGCGCGAAGCCGGGGTAGCCCCCGTTGTCGATGAAATGCTGCCCGTTATTCAGGAAGGGATCACCAGTGGAGGTGTTGTCCCACGCGGCGTTGTGGTTCATGATCCAGTCGACGTACACACGGCTGTGGGCTTTATGGAATGCCTCGACCATGAGGCGAAAGCCTGACTCGGAGCCGTAGTGCGTCGGATCTGCGGCACTGCCGAGATCGAATCGGTCGAACAGGTCGTAACCGATACCGCTGGTTCCGGCGGCAGCGCGTTGGGGCGGCGGCAGCCAGGCGCTATCGTAGCCGGCCATGAAG
>JBHHUV010000174.1:0-6130 GCA_046754005.1 Phycisphaerae bacterium
TGGCGTTGTCCCCCGCCTTCAGCCCGTCCACGATCCCCGCCGCCAGCGCGATCACATTCTTCGTCGCCCCGGCCAGCTCCACACCCAGCAAATCGGTATTGGTATAGACCCGAAACCACTGCGAGGAAAAGGTCTGCTGTACCACCCGGGCAAGCGCCTCATCCTCGCTCGCCGTCACGACCGTCGCGGGCAAACACTGCGCCAACTCGGCCGCAATGCTCGGCCCGCTCAGCGCCACGACCGGCGCCGATCCAACTACGTCTGTGATGATCTGCGTCGGCCGAAGCAGCGTCTCGTTCTCGATCCCCTTCGACACGCTCGCGATGGGAACCCCCGCCGGATAGGCCCCCGCGATCTTCCCCCAGACACCCCGCAGATACTGGCACGGCACCGCCGACAGCACCAGTTGCGAACCCTGAAACACCGCCTCCGCGTCGGTCGTAAACGAGACCCGATCGGGAATCTTCAGCCCCGGCAGATGCCGCCGATTCTCCCGGGTCACCTTCAACGCCTCGATCTTCTCCCGAGACCCACCCCACATGCGGACATGCACCCCCCGATCCGCCAGCATCACAGCGCAAACCGTCGCCATCTGCCCATCGCCAATGACCGCTACCTGCTCGACCATAAAGCCCATTAGACATCCCCCCGCAATCCTGGGCAAGCAGACTGAACTACCCCGGGTGGCATGCCCAAGCCATAGGCGCGGGCATGGCGTCTGAGTAGGAAGTGAGGTAGGGAAGGTCGAGCAGGATTGAATAAAACCGGTCAAGTCGAATCCCTCCACCCCCTCCAAACGGCCCCGTGAGGCCTGTCGCTGGACGATTGACACATCGTTTTGGCCCATACTGGACTTTCCCCCCGAGAATCCATACATTACCAGCGTCAGCGGCCGTGAAATGAGGCAAGTGTTCGCTTCACCCCTCGTATGGGAATGGAATCGACGGCTTAGATCTCGGGGTACATCTAAGGAGACGTGTGCGCATGGGATTGATGAGCGGCAAAAAAGGAGTCGTAATCGGTGTAGCCAACGACCACAGCCTCGCGTGGCACATCGCCAGTATGTTGCACGCGGAGGGCGCGGAGATCGCCTTCAACCATCTCCCCGGCGAGAAGATGGAACGCCGCGTGCGGATGCTGGCAGAGCCGATCGGCGCAAAGATCATCCATCCCTGCGACGTCACGAAAGATGAGGACATCGAGCAGTTCATGGAGCACGTCGGCGAGTCCTACGATAAGATCGATTTTCTCGTCCACGCCGTCGCCTACGCAAACCGCGAATGCCTGACCAACCGCTTCTACCAGACCGGTCGCGACGATTTCAAACAGGCGATGGACATCAGCGTCTATTCCCTCATCTCCGTCTGCCAGAAGGCGTATGAAATTTTACGCGAAGGCGCCTCGGTCCTGACACTGACCTATCTGGGTTCCGTTCGCTTCATGCCCGGCTACAACGTCATGGGCGTCTGCAAGGCCGCACTCGAAAGCACCGTTCGCTATCTCTCGGCCGACCTCGGCGATCTCCGCCGCGTCCGGGTCAACGGTCTCAGTGCCGGTCCCGTCCGCACGTTGAGCTCCGCCGGCATAGGCGGCTTCGACAAGATTCTGGATCACTATCCCACCAAGTCGCCCCTCCGCCGCAACATCACCGCCGACGAGGTCGGCAAGACCGGCCTCTATCTCTGCAGCGATCTCTCCAGCGGCGTCACCGGCGAGGTTCACTACGTCGATGCCGGTTACAACATTGTGGGATGGTAGTTTCCAGTCTCTAGTCACTAGTCTCTAGTTTCTAGTTTCTAGTTTCTAGTTTCCAGATAGAATCCCTTCGTGAATGCGACGACGGCGATCAACACGATCTTCCTCGAAAACATGCGCCAACTCTGGCGCCACGATCCCAGGCTCGCACAGACCCTCGACGATCTGCCCCCCGATGCCTCGCTCGACCTCCACCCCACCCGCACGAACGACAAGACCGCCGGCATCACCACCGACGACGGACGAACGCTCTGGCTTCACAGCCGCCATGACCCCAGGCGAGAGGCCAACGACTTCTGCCGCGCCCTCGAAACCGAGGACGCCGCCTGCGTGATCCTCTGCGGTCTCGGGTTGGGCTACCATCTCAAGGCCCTCTTCGAGCGATTCGGTGACGAAACCGTAGTCTTCGTCAGCGAGCCTGACCTCGTGACCATCAAGACCGCGCTGGAGACAACCGACCTCTCGCGAGAGCTGGCCACAGGCCACGTGGAGATCCTGACACGGCTCGACAAGGCCCGTTTCCACGAGCGAACCAGCCGCCACGCCACCCGCCTCATGCTCGGCACCGTCTTCGCGGTCCCACCCACGGCCCGGATTCATAACGCCGAATTCCACGCAGCCTGCCGCAAGGCGATCACCGATTTCGCCGCCTTCGCCAAGATGTCCCTGATCACCCTGGTGAGAAACGCCGGCCTGACCTGCCGAAACATCGCCAACAACCTCCCCACTTACGTGACATCCCCCCCACCGGAAATCCTCCATCGCAAGTTCAGCGGCATTCCGGCGATCCTGGTGGCAGCAGGACCGTCCCTCGCACGAAACGTAGACGAACTAAAAAAATCAGGCGACCGAGCCGTCCTCATCGCGGCACAAACCACCCTGAGACCACTTCTGAGCCGGGGTATCAAGCCGCATTTCGTCACCACGCTCGATTTCAGCGATCTTTCCCGACAATTCTTCGAGGCATTGAATATCCCCGACGATGTCGTCCTCGTCGCGGAACCCAAGGCTTCCTGGCACGCGGTTGACGCATTCGTCGGAGGAAGCACGGAGCAGCGCCGCCGAGTCGTCATGCTCGACAACCCTTTCGCCCATCGCTGCCTCGGCGAACAACTCGCCAAACGGGCCCCGATCGAGGCCGGCGCGACGGTCATGCACCTGGCGTTCTATCTCGCACAGTGGCTGGGCTGCGATCCGATCATCTTCATCGGGCAGGATCTCGCCTTTTCGGGTCATTGTTATTATGCCCCGGGAGTAGCGATTCACCGATCCTGGGGTCCGGAGTTGGGCCGATTCGTGACACTCGAATTGAAGGAATGGGAACGGATCGTCCGCCAACGCGAGTTGCTGAGAAAAATCGAAGACATCCACTGCCGCGAGATCTACACCGATGAACAGATGTTCACCTACCTCGAACAGTTCGAACGCGATTTCGCCCGATCGGCCGCCCGAATCATAGACGCCACCGAAGGCGGCGCAAGGAAGGCGGGCGCAACGACCATGCCGCTCAATGAAGCCATCGAAAAATTCTGCAAACGATCCATCGACCCACGCTGTTTTTCATACCTCAACGCAAACCGGTTCAACGTCGCCACCCTGAAACCGGCCCGGGATGTGCTACACACGCGGCGGCAAGAGCTGGATGTATTTCGCCGACTCTGTGAGGAAACACGCTCACTCCTCAAAGAATTGGAAGCCCTTCTCGGAAATCCAAAAAAATTCAATCACCGGATCGCCCGAATCGACGAACTCCGCACACTGGTTCAGGAACAGGATGTCATCTTTCAGATGGTACGAGATGTTTCTCAACTCGCGGAATTGCAGAAGTTCGCCGCGGACCGACGACTCGCGGTCGACGCGGTCGAGGGGAAGGCCCGCGCGCGGCACCAGCTCAAACGCGATCGGCGGTTTATCGAGTCCCTCCTCGAGGGATGCGACGAGTTGGAATCAATCTTTGACGAATCCCTGGCGCGATTCGATGAAACATTGGCTGAGTCTGAAGATCGGAATGAGGCCGCGCCATGAAGCTCATCGCCACGATCGCGGCAGACCTCGATACGTCCCCGCTCGGCACGCGCTCACGACTCGCCGACGATCTGTTCGGCCAGCCGGTCCTGCGCCGAACCCTCGAACGAATCCTCGCGATGGAGAACTGTGCGGACGTCTGTGTTCTGTGCCCTTCGAATCAGGCCCAATCGGTCCGAGCGTTGCTCGATGGTCTGTCCGTCAAGCTGGAAACCCACGCAGCCGATCCGCCGGCCTACCAAACGCTTGTGAGGGCCGGCCGGATATGGGGTCTGAACGGCTGGCGCGGGGGCGTCGGCAGCCTGTGTGTCTTCGACGAGGACATCCATATTCCTTTGGTCCACGCGATGGCGGAGAAGCACAACGCGGATGCCATCCTATCGATTCCCGCTGCCGCGCCGGTACTCGATCCACGATTGCTCGACGCGATGGTCCGTCACTTTGAGGAGAATCTCGCGCTCGCAAAGATGACAGTGGTCCAGGCCCCGCCCGGTCTCGCCGCCGTCGTCATCGAGCGCGGCGTCCTGTCGGAGATCGTGAAGACGGGCCAGCCACCGGGCGCGGTGCTGGTCTATCAGCCGAACCACCCTTTGCCCGACCTGACGGGCAAGGAGGCCTGCTATCGACCGTCGGCCGAGATCGTTCAGGCGGCTGGGCGATTGCTGTTCGATACCCGGCGTTCAGCCGATCGAGTCCGGCGACTCTTTGAGGCGGGCGGAGCATCCTGGGATGCCCTGAAGATCGCCCGATGGTTAAACGCGACGGAGACGGACCGCGTGGCGAACATCCCCGAGGAGATCGAGATTGAGCTGACCACCAACGATCCATCGGGAGAAGGCGCTCTGTTGCGGCCGCGAGGGGCGAAAGTGGGACGACGAGGCCCGATCGACCTGAAGATCATTCGGCGGATCGCGGAGTGGATCGCGGACGATGACGACGTTCGGATCGTGTTGGCTGGTTTCGGCGAGCCGACGGCTCATCCCCGGTTCGGCGACGTCTGCCGGATCCTGCGCGACGGCGGCGCGGCGGCGATCGCGATTCGAACCGGCGCGTCACGGCCGGATGCCCGGATCGATGCGGCCCTGTTTGAGACTCCCGTCGATCTGGTAGAGGTGACACTGGACGCGGCGAACGCCGAGACCTACCAACGGGTGCATGGCATCGATGCGTATCAGACGGTCTGCGACCAGATGGAACGCTGGTTGACGCGGCGGTCGGAGCAGCAGCAGGTACTGCCGATGATTGTGCCGTCGATGATCAAGGCGAACGAAACCCTCGACGATCTGGAGACCTTCGTCGATCACTGGCAGAACCGATTGGGCATGGTGCAGGTGACGGGCTACAGCCATCACGCGGGCCAATTACCCCGGCGGGCGGTCACCGAGACGGCGCCGCCGGATCGTACTCCGTGCCGGCGCGTGTTTTCACGAATGGTCGTCCTCGCCGATGGGCGTGTGACGACCTGCGATCAGGATTTCGCGGGCACCCAGACGCTTGGCCTAATCTCCGATACGCCCGTTTCGGATCTTTGGCGATCGGACAGAATGGAATCCATCCGCTCCAGAATCTGCGGGGATACGCCGCTGTGTGCATCATGCACGGAATGGCATCGACCGTGAATGAATAGGGGATGGACCGATCAGGTTTTCTCGAAGGGTGGCACTGTCAAGACAGGATCCCCAAGGATCGTGTCTTGACAGTGGTGAGCCAACACATGCCCGACGTTCGGGTGCCTATATACGCTCGCCTACTGCGGCCCGCACGAGCCGGCGATGTCGGCTAAAAACTTCTCCGCCCGCTCGGCGCACTGTTCCGGACTGACATCCTCAATGTGGGTGGCAACCGACCAGCGATGGCCGAACGGATCGGTCACGCCGCCGTATCGGTCGCCCCAGAACATGTCGGTCACGGGCATCGCGGGAGTCGCCCCGGCCTCGACCGCGCGATTGAAGGCCTTGTCGACGTCCTCCACGTAGAGATGCACGGTCACGCTGGTTCCATTCAACGACGTGGGCGCCATCGGCCCGCACCCGGGAAACTCGTCGTTGAGCATGATGACCGAATCACCGATCTTGATTTCGGCGTGCATGACACCCTGGCCGCCGGGGCCGGCCATGCGACACAACTCCTCGGCGCCGAACGCCTTCTTGTAAAACTCGATCGCGGCGCCGGCGTCCTTGAGCGTCATGTGCGGGGTGACGGTACGGAATCCTTCAGGGACGGCATTGACTTGGTTCGACATGGTTTTCCTCCGTTTGGGTCCGATGGGGGACCGATTGTAAATGTCGTTTACGATTGTAGGGTGGGCACCGCCCACCACTGAAACGGAACGGGCGATACAAAACCAACT
>JBHHUV010000175.1:0-6125 GCA_046754005.1 Phycisphaerae bacterium
GCTTCTACCTTCGCGGCGATGTCGGCGAGGGAATGTGTGGTTATCAGGGGGGGCATAACACGATCCGCGGATTCCATTCCGGCTTCAGCCTGGAAGTTTTTGTTTGCAACCGACTTCAGTTGGTGGTGGACGCCATTTCTTACAATTCCCTCAGCCGGCTTCAGCCGGGCTTTCATGAGTCGATCTCGGCGAGAGTGGTGCCGTTTTGGTCCGCCCTATCTGTTATACACTCGTGGGGCGGTGGAGCGCATGATCAATGGATTATATGGGGTTGAGCGGGGGATCGGCACCGGCAAGCAGAGCTTGCCGGTGGCACCCCATGGGTTGTCGAGGGGGATAGATTTCGAATTGTTGAACCGACCCCGAGTGGATTCGAACCACCAACCTCAGCCTCCGCAGGGCTGCGCTCTATCCAATTGAGCTACGGGGTCTCATCCTGTACATCACCATCCAGGCGAATTCCGCCCTATTCGAGGGCTGGATTCGGGCGAACCCACCCCACGCCCCGACCGTACAGGGTCTTGTAGGGGCGGTTGGGTGGTTGGATCGATGCACCCAACGGCCGTTCAGACGGTAAGAGAATGTGAGTTTAGGTGATCCGGATGGCCTGTCAACCGATGAAAAGGGCCATATCGCAGTCCACAGGCCTTGTTTTCCGGTTTTATGGGATCAAACACAGATCCAGACCGCGGGATTGGCTGTCCAGATCGGCCCTTGAACCGCCGTATCAAGGGTAGGATGGATTATTAACCGGCCAGAATGAGTTTATCAGAGTAGTAGGGGAACCATTTTTCGGCGTGAGGTGTGGAGGACTCATGTCCGAAGTGCTGGTACAATCGTCGGAGAACATACAGATAAAAGGAGTATTTTATCCTTGATATACCGGGTGGATGGCATTACAACGCCCAGCGTCGGTGGATTGATTGATCGGATAGCTGGGAAATCAGTTGAAGCGTTTATGAGCAATCGCCGATAACCTGGATATGGGCTTGGTTTAGGCCTACAATGTCTTGAGACATCGGACGTTGGAATTCATACCGGAGGTTCGCAGCACGCCCGAGTGGGTGATACAGAATTGGCTTCTTTCCCCTCCGGAAAGCACCGGGACTGCCCATGTGGCACCCGGTGCTTTCTTTTTTGCAATTCTCAATCAGTCATATTGCTACTGGATACATATTCCATCTGTAACGATCAGGGGGAATAATCCGTCTGGAAGGATTGACACCCGATGATGGCGGATCCTTTCATTGACGAGTAACGCGGGATCATCAGATGGGGCGATGCCTAACCCATGCACCCGCAGTATTGACATGTGTAGCGAATCAGTTCCCGCGTGGGATGTCTTCCGGGAGCGGTGGCAGTTCGCGGCGACCGAGCACAAGATCGGGAAACAGCGCGATGATGCTGTTCGGTGGCGCCTGCTTCGCGGCGCGTTCGAGGTCGCGAAGCGCCTGCACCTCCAGTCCGGAGTAGAGTTCGATATAGCCCAGCAGGAAGCGAAGCCGATGATATTCGCCGATGGCGAGACGTTTCTCCAGATCGGCGCGACGGATGTCGAAGACGTCGTGTCTGCCAACGATGGAGGGCAGGTCGAGACGGAAGGCGGTGATCTGGGGAAAGCGCTGGATGCCGCGTTCGATCCAGAGTGCCGCGGAGAGATAGTCGCCCGCGGCGATCAGGGCGTGACCACGGCCGAGCATGGGCAGGGGGTTGGTCGGGTCGATCGTCAGGGCGAGTTGATACTGTCGATCGGCCTCATAATAGCGGCCGGCGTGTAGGGCCGACTCCGCGTCAGCGAGAAACTGATTCAGCCGATTCTGGTTTCTGCCCACGAAGCTCTTGAGCGGATCGCGAAGAAGATGATCCGACCAGCGCACAGTCGCCGCGAGGTCGGCAAGTTTTTGATTGTTGTCGCGGGTGGAACGGCGTGGCTGATCGACACGACCGATTGCATCCGGTTTGCTTCCCAGGAAGCCGATGCTGCGATTGCCCCGCCGCTGAGCCTCGGCGACCGCCTGAAACAGATCGGAAAATCGATCCTCCCCCAATCGAGGGGTGATGGGCTCCCGCAGGCCGGGCGTGGGCATTGCGGTGGGTTGATTTTGGACAGGTGTCTCTGAACCGGTTTGTCGGTAGGTGCGGGGGCCGGCCAACCCGGAGGGCCGATCGAGCGGGGACGGCGCTCGATGAGCGTCTGGGCTCGACTCCTCCTCGGAAACCGTGAACCGGGAGCGAGGTTCGCTGACGCGCCGATTGCTCATCCAGGGCTCGATATCCGAATCGGCGAGGGAGGGAATACTCGGAGCCGGCGCGTTCTGATCGGGGATCCCGAAAATGGATGAGCCGGCAGCCCGCTTGAATGGAGATTGGGGTTGTCTATCAAAAATCGACGATGTGGCGGCTTTGATGCGGGCGGTGGTGACCCCGGGGGAAAGATTCGTGGGGTTCACATCCAGACGGCGGTCGATCGAATCGGGAACAATGGGTTGCCGGCGGCTGGGGATGCGGCTCAGTGGCCCGGGCGTGCGCGTCAGTGGCGTAATCAGGAGAGAGGAGCCGGGGCGGTTGAGACCGCTACGGAGAAAACCGGCGTCGGGGATGGTCTCCTGAGTGCCAAGATAATAAGTCGGCCGAAGTGCACGACCGGAGATAACCTGTTGCAGACCGACGCTGCTGGCGGTAAATCCGGAGAGACCGGCGGAGGGGAGACCAACGCGGAATTGATTGCTCTGGATGATGGGGCTGTCCTGGTGGAAACGACCGAGGCCGGTGACATTGCCGGTAATGATCGAACGGGCGCCGAGACCGCCGTCGAAGGCGGAAGATCGGGGGCGATTGTAACCGCCGGACCCGACCTGGGGGTTTTTATCGAGGGCGCGGCCGTCGTTCCCGGAGGCCTGCTGTTGCACGCGATGATCGATTTGGGCCGCAACAGGGCGATGCATCTGAAGCATCAGGAGCGTGAAGATTGCCAACCCCATGCCTGTACGCGTCATGATCTCGACTGCTCCGAACGGCGAAGAATCGTAAGGGCCCATCCGATAGAGATTATATCGGCTTGGGAGTCGATTTTCAGGCGAAATTCGGCTGTCAGTGCGGAGGTGGTCGATTAGAATGCCTTGTTCAACCGATGGCGAGGCGAGATTCACACTGCTTGAAGCAGTAGCACACATGACGATTGAAGCTGAGGAACGAATTTGATGAGTTTATCTCGTGAGGATACGGCTGCAGTTGCGATGAATGGAACCTCGTCGATGGCGTGGATCATCCCCAACGCCACGGTCTTCGTCTCCAGCGGCTGCATCATGATCATCGAGCTGGCCGCGGGGCGGATCATCTCCAAGCACCTGGGGGCCTCGGTCTATGTCTGGACGGCGGTGATCGGAATCGTCCTCGCCGGGATCGCCGTCGGCAACTACCTCGGCGGCCTGCTCGCGGATCGATACTCCTCCCGGAGAACCCTCGCCAAGATGTTCATGTTCGCCGCGGGCATGTCCGCGATCATCAGCCTACTCGACCACCTCGTCGCAGACTGGAGCTTCCTGTGGATGCGTACCTGGCCGGTCCGCGTCGCCTCCCACGTCGCCTGCGTCTTCTTCCTGCCGACGGCGGTCCTGGGGATGATCAGCCCCATCGTCGCCAAGATGGCCCTCGACCTCGGCCGCGAGACCGGCCGAACGATCGGCGACATCTACGCCTGGGGCGTCGTCGGCAGCATCGTCGGCACATTCCTGGCCGGCTTTTACCTCATCGCGGCCCTCGGCACGGTCGGCGTCGTCTGGGCCGTCGCAGTCGTGCTGGCGATCATGGGTGTGCTCTACTGGCGGGACACCTGGAAGACATGGACCTGGGCGGCCGGTCTGATGTTCCTCGGCATCCTGGCCACGGCCCCATACGAGTGGCAGCGTGCCCGAAGCTGGGGCGAGGCCCTCTCTCTGCGGGAGCCCCGGCTGGACACGGTCCTCTACTACCGCGAGAGCCAGTATTCAACGGTCGAGGTCTATCAAATCAGCGATGAGCCGGACATCCGCGGCATGACGCTGGACACGCTCCTCCACAGCCAGAAGGACATGGACCACCCGGACAAGTTTCAATACGAATACGAAAAGGTCTACCTGGCGATCAGCAAGCGGCTCCGGCCAGAGAGCAAGCACATCGACAGCCTGACGATCGGCGGGGGGGGCTATGTGTATCCGGATTATATGGACCGCCACTGGCCGGCAAGCCGGACGGACGTGGTGGAGATCGACCCGGCCGTGACCGAGGCATCCTTCGCGGCCTTTGGGCTGCCGAGGGAGACGGACATCGGCTACTACCATGAAGACGGCCGCGTCTTTATCGATCGGCTCATCCGCGAGCGGGAGGCGGGGGATCCGCCACCCTACGATTTCATCTACTGCGACGCGGTCACCGACTACAACGTGCCCTTCCAGCTCACCACCCGGGAGTTCATGACCCACATCCACTCGCTGATCCGGCCGGACGGCGCCTACATGATGAACATGATCGACATCTTCGATCCCGGTCTCTTCCTCGGCTCGCTGGTCAACACGATGAAGGAGATCTTCCCCCACGTCCACGTCTTCGTGGAGGGCCTGCCGATGTCGACGGAGGCGGGCGAGCCGCTGGAGAAATATCGCCACAGCCGCAACACGTTCGTGATCGTCGGCACCAATCAGCCGTTTGACCGGCGAAACCTGGGCCGCGAATACCACCCGGACTGCAAAATCTTCTCATTGACGGACGCGGAGATGGCGGAACTCAGAGAACGGTCAAAGCGCATGGTCTTGACGGACACATTCGCCCCGGTCGAAAACCTGCTCGCACCCGTCGTCCGCGACTCGGCGAAGCAGAAGGCCTCGGGCGCATGGATGCAGCGCGCGACCTTCGCCTTTCAGAACGAGGACTACGACGAGGCGATCCGAGTGTGCATCGAGGCGATCGGCCTGTTCCCGGAAGATCTGCACCTGGGTTTTCTGCACGTCTGGGGCAAGGCCCTCCGGCAGAAAGGGGAAATCTACGAGGCCATCGCCAAGTTTCAGAAGGCCCTCCAAATAGACGGAAAGCACCTCGGGGCCATCGTCGGCCTGATGGACTGCTACACGGCCCTGGGCGAAAACCAGCGATCGATTCCCTACTATCGCGCCGTGCTGGATCGCTATCCCGACGACATCAACACCCGCTACAACTTCGGCCTGGCCCTCTCGGAGGCGGGTCGCCATCGCGAGGCCGTCGAGCAGTTCCGCCAGGTCGTGGCGATTCAGCCCAACCATTCCGGCGCCCACAACAACTGGGGCGTCGCGCTGATCCAACTGGGCGAGCCGGAGGGCGCGGTCGAGCACTTCAAGCGGGCGGTCACGGGGGACGCGAAGAATGCGAACCTGCGATTCAACCTGGGGATGACCCTGCTAAAGCTGAATCGCCCCAAGGAGGCGGTCGCGGCGCTGCAGGACTGCCTCAAGCTGGATCCGAATCACCTTTCGGCCCACTTGATCCTGGGGAATGCCTGGTACGCACTGCGGAAGGCGGCCCCAGCGCTAGAGGAATATGACCGGGCCCTGAAGCTGGTGCCGGACCATTTCGGGGCGCTGGACGGCCGGGCAAACGCCCTGGCGGCGCTGGGGCGATTGCAGGAGGCGATCAAGGTCTACCAGCGAATCCTGGAACTACGACCGGACGATGCGGAGGCCCGGCGGCGAATGGAAGGGCTGGAGGAACGGCTACGGAAGGCTGGGGCGGGGTGAGGAACTATTGTGAATCCGATGGCTGCGAGCTTGGCTTGTTGAGGTTCGTCTGTGATGGCTGTTCATCGTCAGAACCGCCAAGGTAGCCGAGAGATCGCAGCTGATTCATTCTCTCTTCGCTGCCCGGTATCGTTCTTTGTTCGATGCCACGCGAGGACAACCACTCACCCGTCGTATGTGTTTCGATCTCAGCTACTTTCATAATCTTCGCAATCTCCGGTTTGAACAGGTGTGAAAGAGTCGATCCATCCATGTCTCGGCCTACCGGAATACCCACTATTGTCAGAATTGTGGGTGTGATATCCTCAACCGAGGCGATTTCAGGGATATCTTTCTTTGATAATTCCCGGATGGGTTTTTGAAGATCGGCTTTCTTGAAAT
>JBHHUV010000176.1:0-6069 GCA_046754005.1 Phycisphaerae bacterium
GCTGAAGCATGGGCCGTTCCCAGAACTCCTCGATTGTATGGAAGGTCGCCAGCGGCAACCCTGCCTCCTTCCAGTAGTATTTCTCCTCCCACTTCTGTTTTTCTTCGGGGGTTTTCGGTGTGTGGGCGGCGAGGATGAAATCGGTGTCCAGTCCGCTTCCTTCGTGGCAGACGCTGCACCCCATCTTGTTCATCGGATGCGGCGAATCCGGCGAGACGAACAGATCGAGTCGAGGATGAGCCGTCAGAACCGACTTGAATTCGATCTTCGGCCGGCCCTGGCTGGTCAGGTAGAGGTTCAAGGCCCCGCTCAGTCGCTGCTGATAATCCTCGCGCTCCGCGTCGGTCATCTCCTCGTACGGCACCTCGTGCTCATGCGGATTGCCGAACCGCGTCGGTCTGGCCGCGACGAGGATTTTTCGAAATTCCGTTTCGATCTCGGATTGGACAACCCCCCGATCGAGCGTCTTGTCCTTCAGCTTTTTCCAGAGCTTGTCGCCGTCGATCCGTGGCCTGTTCAGATCGCCTTCCAGCAGAATGTTGGCTGCGTTTACGAATGCGTTCAGAAACGCTCGAGGCGCGCCCTGCTTCGGCGTCTTGACATTCGCCAGCGTATGGGCGAGCCGCTGTACGAGACCCTCGTTTTTCTCGATCAGAACCGTCTTCACCGCTTCGGTCGTCAGCGCCATCTCTGCCTGATGGATGAAGTTCTCCCGACTGAAGTCCGGGTTGTCGATGGAGGTATGACAGGTAATACACCGATCGGTTGTGTACGACTCCACAAAGTTATAGTCGATCCGGATGTCCGGCATGAAGACCTGCTTGATCTCCGCCCGACCGGGCACCCCCTTGGGCGGTGCATATTCGATGATGGGAAAGTTAATCGTCCCTCGGACCCAGCCCGGGCCGAACATCTGGTCACGCTTTTTGGCGTCGTCCCAGCCCTTCATGAAGTCGTCGAGCGCCCGCTGTGCCCCATCGCGCCGGGCGTAGAGTGATTTCAAGGTAGCCGTCTTCTCGCGAATCGCATCCTCCAGCGTGTCCACCCTCTCTTTGGTTCGCGCCAGTGCGGCGCGATCGGCGAGGTAGCCGGCCTCGATACGCTTCGTGGTCGGGTGATCGGGGCCGAAGGCGAACTTCGCCTCCTCATATTTGAAGATCGTCACCTGGATCTCAGCGTTCTGGTTGCCGTATTCAAGGGTGGTCCCTGAGAGGCGGCCCTCGATCTCGGCCAGATCCCGCTCAAGTCGTTCGCAAGAATCCCGAACATCCGGCGCGCCCAGCTCCGCCTCGGCGTCGGCAACCGCCTTTTTCAGGGCGGCATACTCCGCGCGCTTTTCGGGGCTCTCATATCCCAGCGCGGTGAAGTGGGCCAAGGCCGAACGGACATTGAAATAGCCGGTCTGTACATCTCGCCAAGGCCGGGCATAGTCGTGCCACATCATCCAGAACATCGAGAGCAAACCGAGCAGGGCCGAGATCGCGAACCAGATGTTGACGCGGCGAATATTCCAGAGCGTATCGGTCGGTACGGGCATGGGTAATTGGTTCCTACAATTGGGCTGGAATCGTTTTCCTAGATGTTGAAGAAAAACTCAGTCAGGGCCACGAAATACTTCAGATTGAACGCCCAGCGAAGCACCATCTTGATCGGCACGATGAACAGCCAACTCATCAGCATCCAGAAGACGCAGAATCGAACGAACCCGATGTCCGCGTAGATCTTTTTGAAAATCGTCTTAGCGAGCAGCACGGGCAGCACCAAGAAATATCCGCCCAGCAGAACGATCCCCGGCGCTTCGCGGACCAGGTAGGGCGGGACGAAGCCCAGAATCGGCTCGGTGGGCAGGCCCGGCTTCCACCAGTCGGCATTCAGGGCATCGGGGATGATGATCCAGAAGATGTCGGAAACGTGAACGTTGACAAGGGCGACGGGCTTGTGGGGATCCCAGGTCTCATAGGGGCCGAAGATATTCCAGTTGGGCCCGCGCAGGAAGGTGCCCAGTACGATCAGCAGGAGCCACATGATGACCCAGCCGAACATGTACATCGATATGACAAACTTGCGTTCCTTGAAGGTGTAGTAGCCGTTGCCCCGCGGGTTCTTGTCCAGATAGGGCAGCGCAATCAGGCCGACGATGATAAAACTTGGCAGCAGGACGCCCGCGATCCAGGGATCAAAATAGACCAGCAGCTCCTGAAGGCCGAGAAAATACCACGGGGCCTTTGAGGGGTTGGGAATGTTGGTTGGATTGGCAGCCGGCTCGAGGGGGGCCTTGAGGACGATCGCCCAGACCACCAACGCGACCGTACAGAGCACCAGAGCGACGAGTTCCGTATAGACCAGATCGGGCCAGACGAGCACCTTGTCCTCGGCGCCGCTCTCGATCAGCGGTTCGCCGCGTTCGAGCCGTCGGTCGTTGACCGCGGCCTGACGGAAACCCACCCATGTCACGAAGCCGGTGCAGACGAGCATGATCGTGATCGGGACGTTGTCGGGCTTGGTGATGATCAGGAAAAAATCTTCGTCGAAGGCACTCCAGATATAGAAGGCCACGCACAAGAGGGCCAACGCAGCCGCCACGATTGGCCGGGTCAGTTGCCGGTAGGCGATCAGCGCGAAGATCAACCCCAATACCGCCAGAGAGACAAACCACTCCGGCTGACAAAGATAATTGATGACGGCCTTGAATTGCTCGCCCAGCCCCGCGTCGGACGCGGAGGCCAGAATCAGATCGATACTATTGCTCATGGGGCGTTTTTCGCTCTAGCACAAGTAGGGTAGGCACTGCCCACCATGATCGGGTCCATGACAGAATCGGCGGTGATCTCGTTCGGTTTCAGTCTGACTTCTCCCTTGTATCGCCCTTTCAGGGCTGGGTGTTTTTGATCGTGATGCCCCAGGGCGGCGCTCATGCGGCTGTAAGCCGCCTTCGCTCTGCCCCGGGCTGACATGTTGCGGCCCCTTCGGGGCGAAAGGCATATTCTTCCCTTGCCTTCGGGGCGATTGGCATGTTCCCTCGCCGCCTGAACTGTCATGGACCCACCATTATCTGTCGGACCTGTATCCAATTCGCAATCCCTATAGCGGCCCGGATACACCGCCGTCCTTGCGTATCCGCCAGAAGTGTACGGCAATCAGCACGAGCACCACCAGCGGGATGAAGATACAATGCAACACATAAAAGCGCATGAGCGCCCCCGGTCCCACCGACGTACCGCCCAACAACAGGAACCGCGCATCTGAACCGGCGTGCATCAGGGGGATATCACCCACGGCCAAAAAGGCGGCACCGGGGCCTTCATGCCCGAGGAAAGGGGTCGCCCGGGCCATGTTCGAACCGACCGTGATGGCCCACATTGCGAGTTGATCCCATGGCAGCAGGTAGCCCGTGAACGACAGCAAGAGGGTGAGCACGAGGAGAATAACACCAACGCCCCAGTTGAACTCCCGAGGCGGCTTGTAGCTCCCCGTCAGAAACACGCGAAGCATGTGGAGCCAGATGGCGATGACCATCGCATGGGCCCCCCAGCGATGAATCTCCCGCATCAAGCCCAGCGTTACCAGGGCCCTCAGGTTGATGATGTCGGCGTAGGCATACTCGACGACCGGCCGGTAATAGAACATCAGTAACACGCCGGTAATCGTCTCGGCCAGGAACAGGAAGAACGTCAGCCCTCCCATGCACCATGTGAAGGAAAGCCGAATGCCGCTCTTGCGAACGGCGACGGGGTGTAGGTGAAGAAAGACGTTGCTGAGGATGGCCATGGCCCGGGTGCGCCGATCGCGCGGGATGCCGTGCCGAAAGACGGACCCCCAGACCTGACTTTCGCGAATATAGTTTCCGATGGCATTCAGCGGATTCATTGACTATCCCGTTTGTCGTCTACCCAACCGTAGTGCAGTGGCACCGGTTTCCAACCAGTGCGATATTCGATTCTTATAACTCAAAACTCGCCGCTATACCGGAATATACGCCTCCGGATCGTTCCACTTGGACGTATCGTTCGGCCCCATCGCCAAAAACTTCCGAGATCGGTCCACGATTACATCCTCGCCGTCGAGATAAATCTTGAACCGCTCGAGTGGCCGGGGTGCCGGTCCTTCGAAATTGGTTCCGTCCTGTTTGAAACCGCTCCCGTGGCAGGGGCACTTGAACTTGCGATCGTTCGGCAGCCACGATGGTATGCAGCCGAGATGGGTGCAGATAATAGACAAAGCCGCGATCCGGTCATCGCCGCGGATGATCCAGAATCCACTCGGCTTCACCGGCTTGTATTCATTGCTGACATCCCCCGGCGCCATCGCAGCATATTTCTTGAGAGGACCACAGCGAACCTTGGGATCCTGCTCTTCCAGAACATTCGGCGCCATAAACCGGGCAAAGAGGAGACCGCCGCCCGCGTTGACCGTGGCCACTGAACCCCAGCCGATGGTCAGCGCCGCGGCGGTGACGAAATCTCGACGCGTCGGCTCTCCCGCTTTCTTGGGCTTGGTCTTCTGCAACACCTTCTGATGCCGAGCATCCGGCGGGAGCGCGTCCGGTGACTGTTTGGAAAGTTGCTTCACCGAATCCGGCATACCCTGCAGCCCTTGATCGATGACGGCAAACCCACCCCGCACGGTCGTCGCCGCGAGCAGGGCCTGAATCGCCGGATCGACGACTTTTGGTTTGGGTGGCGGCGCAACCTTCGCCGATGGGGCCTTGGCTGCAGCCGTGGCAGGTTCAGCCGGCGCCTTCGCATCATCCCCCGCAGCCGACGGAGCCTCTGCGGCCGGTGCATCGGCCACCTCCATCGAGACTGTTTCGAACTTGATCACATCGACCGGGCACTCTTCCGCTGCTTCGACGATTTCGTCGGTCTTCGGCTTCGTGAACTCGGCATCCAGTGCGGCCGGTCGAATCACACAGGTATCGTCTTCGTGCAGAACCTCGAAGACATCCGGCGAAGTCGTCTCGCAGGCATCGCAGACAATACACCCAGGATCGATCCAAACTTTTGTTACGACTTCCTTCGTCGCCATTCACCTACCTCAACACAATCACTCAAAACCCGGAGCGTATCGGCGTCTCGCCGGGCGGCAGGGCCACCCGTTTAGAATGGGTTATCTGATACATCCGCTGAGCCGTCAACTCTTCACCGCCTCGGAATCCACCTTTTCAATCGCCACCCGCGCGGCCTCGCGAACCGCAAAAGACGAATCACCGTCTCGAAGGTTGACGATCATAGCCTTTAACTCGGCATCATCCAGACAAGCGGCCGCGGCCACCGCCGCGTTGAGATAGCGCACCACTTCCATCTCGGTGAACTTTCGGTGAACCGGCGCGTTCTTATCCTCATAGTTGAGCTCGACCTTCTCCCAGAAGCCACGATCGAGCATATTCATCAATACCAGCTTACCCCGCTTGCTGCCCATCCGCGCCAGAGCCTGGGCCGCGTTCCACTGGATTTCCCGATCCGCCTCCAACAGGTGTGACACTTCCCGAATCGCGACCGCATCATCTCGGTCAGCCAGCGATGCGACCGTCAAGCAGGCCACGATTCGAACCTCCGGTACCGCATCGTTGAGCAGCGGATAGATCTCAGGCAAGACATGCCGAGCCGCCGACTGGTGCCGCATCCGCGCCAATGCCTGCAACGCGGCTTGACGCGTCTGTGCCTCATCATCCCCGAGACACTTTACGAGCATGTCGATGGCGTTCGAGGATGGAAGCAGACCCAGGGCACTGATCAAAAAATGACGTCTGGCCCGTCCTCGCTCCGCTGCCACCCCATCTCTGATCCTGGCGGACGACTCTTTTTCGAGGATCGCTATAATCCTCCGAGCCACCGGTTCCGCCTCGTCGGGATCAAGCCCGCCTTTGTGCTCGAGCCGCCGGGCCAGGATCTGCGCCGCCTGCCAGGATTCTCTCGCCCCCGGCCAGAGCATGATTCCCATCGTTTTCTCGCCCGGATCGCTCTCAATCCGCGTCAGAAGGTCGTCAATCGACTGGGGTTTGTCAATGCTCGACGCACCGAACAAAACCACCACCACGGCGACTCCCAGCATGACACACACGAGCAGGGC
>JBHHUV010000177.1:0-6040 GCA_046754005.1 Phycisphaerae bacterium
CCACGATGCGACCGCCGCGCTCCATGCACTCGATGAACCAGTGCGAGTCGGTCATTTTGTTCTCGACCAGGTTCTTGCCGTTCATGATGATCAGCTTGCTGAAGCGCAGGTCGTTGAAGTCGCAGTCGGAAGTTTGCAATCCGTGCACCCAGGGATGACCCGGCGCCTGGTCGCCGTGCCAGGTATAGTTGCTCCAGTTGCGTCCGCCCCGGGCCTCCTCAGGACCGACCCCACGGACATGAGCGTCCAGTAGAGCCATCGAATTGTTCAGCCGATACATGCCATACTTCCCGATGACGCCGAGCAGCCCCATTCCGCCGCGCATCTTGAACGTCCGCGTGCCCGCGCCACCCATCTCCTCGATCATCTCCTCGGGGTAGCCCTGTTTGCGGAGACGCTCGGCCCCCGCCTTGCCGCTGTATCGTTTGGCGACCGCGAGGTAGGCCTTCGCGATGTATTGAAAGGCATCTTTCCAGTCGATGCGGATATGCGTGTCCGTTCCTCTGCTGTCGAACTTGTACTTTGTCTTGTTTTCCGGTGTCAGTTCCGGATAACCGTCGTCCGCCCAGGCCTTCCATCCATTGCGGATGATCGGATGCTTCAGACGATACGGACCATACACCAGACGATGAAACGTGTAGCCCTTCGCACACTGACGTGGGTTCCAGTTGTGGGTGGCCTTGTTCCCGTAGAGATCGGCGTATTGGCCGTGATCGTATTGCGATCCCATCCGGGTGATGATCCCGTTCCGCGTGTAGGCCAATACACGGCAGGAGTGGGTGTCGTTCGGCGAACAGACCCAACTGAACGTACCGTCGTATCGATACTGATCCCGGTAGATTTTTTCCCAATCTCGGGCCGGATAGTGCGCCAATGGGTTGGCAATCTCCGGCCGGAAGGCCAGCGACTTCAACGGCCATCCGCAGACGCCGGCGGCCCCCGCCAACACACTGCTCGTCGTGATGAATTCACGCCTTGTGAATCCGGTGGTCTCGTTTGCCATGATCGTACTCCCTGATAGACACCCAGCCCACACCGTCTTCTGGATACTGGCTTCTCGTTACTGTCTACTCAATCACCAGCTTCTGCCAGATGCTGATGTTCTTCTTTCCGTCGCGATCGCCGGCGGCCCCGTTCCATATGGCAAACGAAACCGGCAGATAATCGCCGGATTTGAATATACGTTCGTCCGCGTGCCCCTTCGCTTTAGCGAAGTCCATGTTTCGTTGTAATTGAACCGTCCAGATGCCGCGCTCGTATACGGCCTGGCCCTGCACGGTCTGTTGCTGCGCGGGCTTGCCGGACAGGGTGCCGGGACCGCGGGCGACAAGACATTCTACCGGCGTCTTGATGTCGTCGGAGGCGACGAGATTCCCGGCGCCCCGTGCGGTGATGAATTCCTCATTGTGATCGGAAATGTCTCCATAAGGCCATTCCACGACCGACATATCCTTGAGATGGAATCGCTGTTCGGGGTACATATCCGCCACCCGACCGGGGTAGGCGTCGTCCACATCCTGATAGCCCGAGGCGATATCTCTCTGGCGATCAGCCTTCCACATCCAGATGTTGACACCTCCGTGCTCGCCGCGATTTCCCATGTAGAACGGTGGATCGCTGCTCAACGAGAACTGAATGGCCACCGCATCGCGAAACTCGGTCTGACGCACGGCCCGATCGTCCGCCGTTGGATCGAGCCACGACAGGCGAATCGCAAGTTGCTCGTCGTTGTGCAGGGCCTGTATGACCAGACCCTCGATGCGATTCGCGCACCACCACAGCGGCGTCAGGGCTACATAGAGCGGTCGTGCCTGATCCCACGCAGACTCCTTTGGACCGGCCGGCAACGCTCCGTGGATATTGGGCGCGACGATCGTGCCCTGCCGTAGTTGGGCACGCTCCTGGCTGCCGGGGCGCGCCAATGATTGGGTGTAATGAATCAGATCCCACACCTCTTCATCCGTGTAGTTCCCCTCCGACGCCGGCATCGGTGTGCCCGGCATCCCCTTCATGATCCGGGCATAGAGTTGATGCCCCTCGCTTCCGCCCTTGAAAATGCCCCTGACGAACGATCGGGGCGGCACGGGGTACCCTTCTTCGTCGAGCTTGATCTCTTCGGGAACAGGATTCCCATCCACACCGTGGCAGCTCGCGCAGGCCTCCAGATAGATGCGCCTTCCACGAAACCATCGCAGGTCATCAAATGAAGGCTCCGATGGAATAACGATCGGTGGGCCGGGCTGAGTTCGACGGGCGAGTTCCGCAGGGAGTTCCTGTCGTGTGTAAATCCCAACGGCAACCCCTCTTTCGAGTTCATCTCGTACGGTATCCTTGCGAATCAGGCGCACATACTTGACCAGCGCCCGAATATCCGCCAGCGGAAGATGCGCCCACGGCGGCATCGCCGATCCTGGCATCCCTCGACTGATGGTTCGAAGCAAATCTTCGTCGGTGGGAATCCGATTCTGTGTCGTTGCAAGCTTGAACTTCCCCTTCCGAAAGTCGCGAGGACGTGGATTCATCAGATAGGCGAACTTGCCGGCGCCATCGCCCTTTTCACCGTGACAAATCACACACTGGGTCTTGAAGATGGCACGCCCACGCGCCGTGACCGGATCCATGTCGCCGCCGGACATCGTCTCGGGACCCGTTCGGCCGACTCGCTCGGGTGCCGAGGCACTCGAGGAGGCCTTTTCCCGCCCTGTTTCCGGAGGGGCCTCGGCGACACCGGCAGGGATCACCCGTTCACCCTGGGCGCGTGTCGCGGCCGGCATCGCACCTCTCTGATCCGAACCCACCGGATGGGCACAGGCCAGGACGGCGATGACACCGGGTGTCGCCATCAATATGAGTGAGGCCGGACTCAAACGTTGTCGGTATAGGCGATAGGTATATTTCATCGTCGAATCCTCTTCTTCGATTGGCGCCGTCGGCGTTGATCCCGACGGACGCTGATGTCGTATATCGAGGTTCCCTGCAGAAAACGGGAATAGGTTTCCCGGACCTCGCTCCAACGTTCATGGCCCGCGCACGGGTCATCATCGCTGCATGCTCTGTTACCGAAGGGACAAGGACGGCGATGTGCCAGTACGGGTTCGAAGGGTGCGAGGACTTCAAATAGGAAGATTTCCTTTGGAGATCGGGGTATACGGAAGCCCCCTTTTTTTCCCGGCGCGGAATCCAGGATGCCGGCACGGACGAGATCGCCGAGGATTTTGGAGAGGTATTTCTTTGGAACTTGGGTGTGTTCGGCGATTTGGCTGCCTGGAACCCGTTGTTCATCGCTCTGTTGCGCCAAGTAGATCATAGCCTGAAGGGCATATTCGCTGGATCTCGTTAGCATCACAATAATACTCAGTAGTTGACCATACACATATATCCATATCCTGGTTGTGTCAAGGAAAAAAATCTCAACTGGGTAACATTTCCGGTGACTCGCATAGTAGCCGTCACCCAGAAACGAATCCGGAACGGTCTCCATCGCGTGTTTGGGAGAATGAACTGCCCCCGATTCATGCATTGGCGCTGATGAGAGCCGGGGGTGGTTCCCTGTCTTGAGCCATAGCCAGTTGGAGCAGTCGGTCAGCAATAGGAGGTGATCAACATTTTGGACCCAAGCTCAGTGGGCGGTAAACGAGCGGCTCAGGGTCGGCAGCCCTTTCTCGCCGGGCTGAAGTTCGGCGCCGGATTCGTCCTGAAAAAATGACCCTTGACATCGCCCCGGAGTGTGGCGTAATTGTGGCGTAGACGCGTTTTATATGTGCAACGTGTTCAACATGTTGAGCTAAGAGAAAACGGCGTAACTTCTTGCGTCTTCTGTAACTTACCGTTCTTTCAAGCGTTCCGGCATTTGGACCAGGAGATTACCTTTCGGGCTCATAACCCGGAGGCATGAACTTCACCGTCCGTGTGATCGCCAGACTTTGGACAAGCGGCAGGCATTTGCGAAGTATCATCGGCTCATGGCACAAGACCTACGCGAAGTTCCATCCGACAGACCGGAGACCGTCGCGGGTGCCGTCGATAAGTGGTTGATTCTGAATCCGAAGCCCGCATATGAGCAATGGCTTGCCCAATTCGTCACCTACGCGGGCAAGGTGTTCCTCGATGACATCGGCAACGACTTCTTGACTCGGTATTTGATAAACCTCAAAGCCTTCACCTATCACCGGGGCAAGAGGGGACCGACCCGACACCTCAGCAACGAGACCATCCGGCACTACATCCGAACCGCAACGGCGGTCCTCCGATGGGCACACAAGCAAGGATGGGCCGGGACCATGCCCGAGGTACCGAAACTAGACAAGTCGGTCAAAAAGGCGAGAGACGTTGATTTAGACCGTCTCAAGGAGATTCTGGAAGGACTGCCCGAACGTGCGGGGCGAATCCTCCGGTTCATCGCTTCGACCGGATGCCGACCCTCCGAAGCGTGCCGCCTGAAATGGTCAGCCGTTCGACTGGATGACCGCCGTTGCATACTGACGAAGCACAAAACCGCCAACGAGACCGGGGAAGTCCGAACCATCTTCCTCACGGACGAAGCCGCCTCCATTCTCAGGACGATGCCCCCGACGATCGGCTACGTTTTCACGAACCGATACGGTCAACCCTACAAACCAAACGGGCTCCGCTCCATCCTGAAACGGCACGGGGACATTACCCCGTACCGGCTACGTCATACGTTCGCCCAACACGTCAGTGATGGCGGGGTGGTTCCAATCGAAGTGCTTGCCCGTCTCATGGGGCACACGGACACGAAGACAACCGGATTCTATTTCAAGGTCCGGGACAAACGGGCGATTGGAGCCGCGAAGACGATCAAATTCCCGACCGCTGTCAAGACCGAGGCGGCGGCGGGATGACGAATAAACCGATCAAGCGGCGGACCCTCCGGACCTATCGGGTGATCGTCGCGGTCGCGGGCGGCGACCTCGTTAGTGAGCGGGCGATCGAAATTGACGGCGGACCCGGCGACCTCGACCGGATGATCGGGGCGGCGGTCGAGGAGTACGCGGCCTCCCGGGGGATCACCGAGGCGGATATCGACTCTATTCGATTTCGTCGGAAATAGTGCTCTGAAACCCACCCCTGAGCGTGCTTTCAAGATCATCGTAACGCTAAAATGGTCGCCAGAATGATACCGAAAACAGCAACAGTCCACGTCAAATAAGCGATTCTTTTTGTGAGCGAACTTGATTCCCCCGCGAGGATTATCATTTGGTCCTTAGTCCGACGGAGCATTTCGACAGTAGCGACCGCTCGGTTTCTTCTCCCCGTCTCTTCTGGGCTGTGGACATTTGATTCGCCCACCAGCTTGACAATCTCTTCGTCGGAAGCGTTGGTCAAATCATCAGGTTTCATTGGAGTTGGGAGGATACTGCAAGACGACAAAAGAGTAAAACACCATCTCCGAAGCCCCCCGAGGCCTGCCCCGCATTGTTGGATTGACCTTTCCGGATTGCTTTATTGCAGATCGGCTCGGATCGTCATCTATCGTCGAGTTGGTCTTTGAGTTTCTTCCGTTTGATTTCGCGTTCCAAGCGTTCGATCTCTTTTTTCTCTTTACGGGCTTTGTTCCAATCCGAATTCTTGACTGATTCCTCAATGTCATTCGCGGCAGAATTCAAATTACTCCAGAACACTCCCCAAACTAATGATTACAACGATTATCAAGATCCCAATTCCCCACCAAGTATCCATCCAACCCACAATCATCCCCGCGTCGAATAAACCAGACCCTAGCATGATGGAATACCTCCAATTCGGATTGAGCGAGATTGGGAATCCCAGCGGGCTGTCACGGCTCGGATATGCTTAATCCCCTCCCACGACCTCGTCCAGACTCACACGCCACACGCGACCATGACAACGGCATTCAGGGTGGATAATCCAGGCATAAAGGGGAAAGCCCGGAATAAAGGGGAAAACCACTTATTTTGTCTATTTCTTTGCTTTCGTAACCGTTGTGTTGTCAATGACTTAGATTCGGGGCGACTAGATTCGAACTAGCGACCTTCTGCACCCCATGCAGACGCTCTAG
>JBHHUV010000178.1:0-6013 GCA_046754005.1 Phycisphaerae bacterium
TGCGTCCGGAGGGGATGAACATGCGGATATCATCCCAGCCGACCTGTCCGCGGGAGTCTGTGGCCTCGACGCGGAGATAGGATCGCGCCCCGTTCACAATGAAGCCGACATCGGGGACGGTCCACTCGTAGGAGCGCTGTCCGACCGGGAGGTTGGCAACGAGCTGGAAGTCTCCCGGGAAGTCGCCAGCCGGCGAGAACATCAATCTCTGAGAGACGATTGAGTCGTCGTCGGAGGCCTCCCATTCCACGATGTATTTGGAGCCCGGCTCGAAGCGGGTGTCGAGGGCGTATGCGGGGTGCTCTTTGTTCTGGGCGAGCAGGATGACCGGGGGATGGTTGGTGAAATCGGGGGGGGCGTTCAGGAATGGTTGATAGATGACTGACGCTGCGCTGATTCCACCGATCGGGTCGCCCTGTCCGGCGGGGTTGCTCGGGACCTGGGGGCCGGTCGGATGGTTCCACCAGGAGTTTGCGGCGTCGGTGTCGGAACCGAAATCGAAGGCATCGAGCGCGAGCGTGTTTCCCTCGAAGGAGTTGGGATTGGTGGGGCTGTTGAGGTTTGGATGGCCAGTGTCGCTGAAGCTGGCGCCGACTGCATTGTTGATGAAACGGGTGTTCTCGAAAAAGCTGGAGGCGAAAGTGTTGGCGTTGGTTCCGACGTTGCAGTTTTGGAAGATGCAATTCTTGATCTGTGCGCCGGCGTTTGTGACGATGAGACCGATGTTGCTTGCGCCGTCGAATATACAGTTGTCGATACGAGAGCCAAAGGAGACATTCACGATCATTTCGTTCCAGGGCTGTGCGGGATCGAGCGGTTCGAAGACGATCGGCGCATCGGGCAGGCCGCGAAGCTGGACTGTTCCTCCCTGATTGCAGATGGAGGCGGCGGGTCCCATTTTGACGGTGACTCCCGGCTGGATGTCGGGTAGGACACTGGTGCATCCCGAGGTTCCATCGTAGAGCCAGGGGAGTCCGAGATCGGCCCAGGTCGCGCCCTGAACCAAGCCGTTGGCGTGGATCAGATTGTTCAGGTTGCCGGTCACGGGCACAGCGCTGCCGGGCAACAGGCCGGAGGCGCTGACAGGATAGAGATTGTTGTCCAGGATATTGTTCGGGCCGAGCAGAGCGGTTGCGCCGAAGATGGCGAGCCCGGCGCCGGCGGGGTTGTTTCGGGCCGTGATGTTGTCGAGAAAAATATCCTGGTGTGCGTCGACGTTTGCGAAGAAGAGGTTAATCTGGCCGCCGTCGGATGAGACGTTGTCCAGCCAGACATAGGAGTCCCATATTTCGACTGCGGTATTTGTGAAGTTTGTGTCCCGGATAAAGACATGACAGTTATCGAGAAGGAATTCCCAGGCGGATCCGTCGCCGATGAAGGTGCAGCGGTCGAGGGAAACGAGCGGGGGGTTGTTCCAGATGTAGGTGGCGGCGGTGATCTCCGTAAGCATGGCAAGTTGGTCGGCGAGGAAGGTGGAGTCTCGGAAGATCATCGCGCCGCCGCCATCCTGCGGCTCCACCTGGCTGTTGATCGTGGTGAAGTTTAACTCGACGTGGCCGAACCCCCTGAGCTTTCCCCCGTTGATCATGACTGGGCTAGCCGCCGTGCCCTGTGCCGAAAGGGTGCCATCTACCGCCAGTGATGCTGCGGGGGAAATCTGGATTTCAACACCCGGATCCACCAGGACTGTCCCATTCGCGATGATGTTCAGGTCGCTATTAATGGCGTAGGGGCTACCCGCCAGTGTCCAGGTGACCGTTTCTCCGGGGCCGGGCAAAGGGGGGCCGGCCGCAACCGCATTGAAGCCGAGTTCGTCGAGTGCGACCTTGGAGACAAAGCAGGTGAAGTTGCAGGCATTTTGAACGAAATAGCGGAAGGCAATCCGACCGCTGCCGGGGATGGTCACCTCGAAGCGGGTCCATCCGGATGTCGGGATGGGATTGATGTCCAGGAGAAGCGATGTGAAATCGCCCACATCCGTCACTCCGGATCCGGTGTTCGTATTCCCCGAGGGCGAGTATCTGATCTGCAGGGTGTCGGCGTTTGAGGAATCCAAGGCCTCAACATAGAACGACATTACATCGCCGGCCACCAGACCGGGGATATCCGGCAACACCGCCCAATTGCTGATGTCTCCGCCGAAAAAGTCGGTGCTGAGACTGTCGATTCCCAGGTAGCTGGTCCCCGCATAGGGTGAAAAGGGAAAACCTCCGGCCATGCCATCCTCCCAGGTTTCTGAGCCGGTCGGGGCACTCTGGTTGCTGAAGGACCACCCCTGGCTGATCAAGTTGGTAGGTCCGTCGTCACCGGGGGAGGTGGGGCCGACATTGTCGAATCCCTCCGTGAAGCTCGATTGAGCCAAGCAGAAGGATGGGACCGAGGCCTGCAACAGAAACATGGCCGCTACTACAAAGTTCTTGGTTGTCATGGATTCAACACTCCAGATGGGTACTTTTTTTGTCGCCTATTACTCACACTTTGGTGTTGACAGCCGACCGTGCTTCGTAGAGATCCTGTCCGTGTATGTACCCTTACCCGGAGGGGAATCTCATCGAGCCGGAGGTGCGCATACCGGAGGCGTTGTGCGACGATATGAATGAGTTTCGTCACAGATCAGCTCCAAGCGTCTGATAATGCACACCGTATGCCGAAGTGATTATAAAAAGAGTTAGAGGATCCATATGGTGGATCTAACTTGTTGTGAAACATAAGGATATTGCTTGTTTTTCTCCTGTTTTCCACGATATTATCCGGTCTTTTCAAACCAAGAATACTGTTCGGCGATGTGTCGTGAAGCACAGGTGGTGTGCATCCATAAACATTGTGGAAATCCGATCGTAATCGTCTGGAAAGCAAGCGATAGCATTTCATCGCCAGGGCAGAAGCGGTTGCTAATAGATCGCACATCCATATTGATGTGACAGAGGTTTCTTGACATCTCCGGCTTGTTCAGGCTATATTACAGCCATCCAGGGCGAGCCTCCGGTGGTGTGGGTGAATCCCTCTGGAGTTGGGGCATCCCACTATAATCAGGGTTCAGTCAATCCGACATTGGCTGGAGGGTGGGGCGGGTGTGCCCGTTCGTGATAAAGGCTCTCTCACTCACCTATACGCACAATAGATACCATCAGCTTATTAGAGATCATCGAGGGGTGATGAAGCGTTCGCGCCCACTGACGGTGATGGATTGCTTGAGTACTTAAGTGTCATTCGGATTTGTGGAGAAGACTCTCATGTTTACTGTTTGTCAGCGGCATTCTAGTTCGATCGGATCGACTCGATTTTCATATTGCCTCATCGCGGTCGCTGTGATGCTGTTTCCGATTCTGGCCAATGGCGCCAGCGCGCAAACGCCCGTTGATCGATCGATCGCGTTTTCGGGCGATGCCGGCCTATCCTCGAGGCTGCCGCGAGCGGGCCTCTTTGAGCAGGCCAAACAGGTGCTCAATCTATCCAACGTCAGCCTCCAGACAATCGACATCACCGCCGCGGATGGATCTCCTTTTGAGACAACGGTTGATATTGATGGTATTTCATATCGCCTGGACTTGCAGCCCCACTCGATGCGTTCGGCAGGTTTTCAATTGATGGTGTCGGGTGAAGGTGGAACCCATCCCGTACCGGCACCCGATTCAAAGACCTATCGAGGTGTTGTCCGCACCATGAACGGTGATGAAATCCTGGGCAGTTCAGTCGCCGCATCGATGCGCGACGGAAAGCTGACCGCGTTGATCAATCTGAATGATGGCGACGCTTGGTTCGTTCAACCTCTGGACAGGGCAGGGCTTCCGCCCGGTGATGGGAATCATGCTGTTTACCGGCGGGATGAGACGATCCCCACGAATCATCAATGCGGTTTCAATGAATTGATGGGCGGGATTCCATATGAGGATCAGGGTTCGGGCGGATCACAGAGTGGAGCTCCGCGTGCGACGACGTTCAAGGTTGCGGACATCGCCATTGACGCGGATTTCCCATTTTTTCAACTCAACGGCAGCAATCTCGCGTCCACCTTATTCGACATCGAAAACATCATGAATACGGTTGAGTTCATCTACGAGCGCGATACCGACATCACGTATGAAATCACGGCCATCGTCGTTCGCACCAGTTCGGCGGCTGATCCCTACACCACCAGTAATTCCAGCGCCTTGCTCGATGAATTTCGAGCGGAGTGGATTGCCAATTTTGGCGGTATTCCACGTGATATCGCCCATCTGTTCACCGGGCGAAATCTGAATGGCGGTATCATCGGGATTGCTTTTCTCAGCCAGATATGTGCACCTTTCTCCGGTTTGGGGTATGGCCTTTCGCAATCTCGATTTACAGCCAATATCAACAGTCGTGTCAGTCTGACTGCCCACGAACTCGGTCATAACTGGAGTGCCACCCACTGCGACGGAAACGGAGATTGCCACATCATGTGCTCCGTCATCGCTCTGTGTAACGGCTTGGGGACGCCTAACTTCGGTAATCTGGCAATCAGCCAGATCGTCTCTCACCGCAACTCTCGAACATGCCTGTTCCCCAGTTCCGGTACGCTTGCCGATCCGGTCATTCTTCCCCTGTCGGACACCTTCCCGAGCAGTACGATCGACACGGCGAAATGGATCTTCAACGACCAGGCTTTGGTCAATTCGAACGCAGTGAACGCCCCCAGTCCGGCTTTGTCGCTGAATTTGGATTCCTCCGGCGCCGGAACCTATGACCAGAATGAACTTCGCAGTAATTTTATCCTTCTCGGGGCCGAGTCGGCGGTCTCGATCGAATATCACACCGAGCATATCGGTGTGGAGAACGGCGAGTCGCTCGTTGTCGAATACTGGGGCAGCAATCTGTCGTGGATTCATCTCAATACGATCACTTCGGATGGCACCGATCAGACCGCCTTCACGATCCACAACCATCTGTTATTGCCGAGTACCGATCCAAACGCCTTCCATAATGAATTCAGACTTCGGTTCCGAACACTGGGGAGCGATTCCACCGACGATTGGTACATCGACAATGTTCAGGTGGCGACGAGCCTGGCCGACATCACGCCGCCGTTGCCGAATCCAATGACGTTTGCCGTTGATCCGGCCCCGGCCCTACCCCCAGACGATCCCGCCACGCAGTTTTCGATGGTGGCGACTACCGCAACGGATGCCGATTCTCCACCGGTTGAATATTTCTTCGAACACCTTTTCGGGAACAGCGGTTGGCAGCCATCCTCCAGTTTTCTCGCGACGGTTCCTCTGTCGAATTTCATCTACCAATGGACGGTCAAGGCCCGGGATTCCTCACCGCAACTCAACGAGACACAGCCCTCTGCACCGGTTGTCACGGTCACTCACATTGAAACGCCTACCGGCATCAGCTTTGCCAATGTCGACGCCACCTCGCTTGACGTGACCGCATTGGGCACCCTGTCCTTCCTCGATGTCGATCAGTCGGGGCTGTTCTTCGAGATGACACCGGCCGTAGCCGGATCGGGAACCAATGTCTGGACCGTCAACGATCTCAACACAACGCTGACTGTGACCGGCCTGTCCTTCAACACGCAGTACGACTTCCGCGTGAAGGCCCGGAATCGCCTCGGTGTCGAGACGCCGTTCACCGCGCTGTTCAGCGTGACCACGGCGGACGTAACGGCGCCGGGAGCGCCGATCCTGAGCAACCCGACCGAAACCACAATGGATCTGGATATCGACACTAATAGTAATCCTCCGACGACGCAGTATGCGATTCAGTGCCTGAGCACCAGTCCGCTTGATCCAGCCTGGGACGGTCAGTTCGCCAACCACGGCACCGGCAATCCCCAGGCGCTCGAGGACTGGCAAGTCGCCGGCGGAACGATCGTGCTTGGGAATCTCCAGCCGGGGACGACCTATGAGTTCCATGTCAAATCGCGGAATCCTTTATTATTCGAGACCGGCTTTGGTCCGAGTTCCAGCCTGGCTACGGCGACGATCCAGGCTCCGGGTGCACCGACGCTGACCGCGACCGGCGCCGACACGATGGACCTGACGAT
>JBHHUV010000179.1:0-5977 GCA_046754005.1 Phycisphaerae bacterium
CACGCTCAGTCGAGCCTGCGGGTTGTTCAATCCGTATTTCACCGTGTCTGCCGCCTTCGCCACCACCCGCCGCGCACGCAGATTCGACAGGTTCGCCAGGATCTTCGTGACCGCAGAAACATCTGCGTCCCCCGTCACCGGCGCAACCATCCGCCAGCCCGACCCGGCGCGCTCCAGCACATGTCGCACACCGCCCGACCGCTCCAATTCGACGCGAGTAGCCCGAGCCCCGTCGACACTCAGGATCCCCCGATCCAGAAACGAAATCGGCTCGACGACCAGGACGTCCGCGTCCGCCGACGGAACCACGGCGATGAATCCCTCGTTTTCATTTTTGATATAGGCACCGGTCTTGCTCGGCGTCGGATTGCCGATCAACAGCCGCACGGGCTCGACCCGCCCCTCCATGGCAATCTCCAGCACCGCCCGAGGACGGCTGAATCCGAAGCTCGAAATCTCCACCGACTCAAAACCGATCGCCCGGATATCACGAACCGCCTTCAGCAGTTCACTCACGGCCGCGAAATCCGCGACATCCGACGCGATGCCGTCTATCCCGGAAGCAATCCGCCAGTTCGATCCCGCCTTGGACAGTTCGATCGATTCAGCGCCCGACGACACCTTGATGCCCTGCTCCCGATTCGTCGGGATCACGGCGATCCGTTTATCTCGCAAATCGTTCAGTGCCGGTTTCAAATCCTTCAGCACAGTGGCCGCAACCTGAAAAACCGTTCGATTCCCCGTGTCATCCAGCTTCGCGAACACCTTTTCATCATCGCCGCCACCGAAGGCAACCCCGATCGTCTTCTGTACGATCTCAAACTCCGGCTCCGCAGGCATAGTCGCGGGAGGGGCCGGTGCCGGTTTCGGCGTCTTCTTTCCCGTGGTAATCGTCACGGTCAGCCGAGGGTTCTCCAGTCCATACGGCTTCAGCGACTTCGCATCATCGGCCACAAACTCCGTCACCCTCAGGCTGGAAACGCCCTGCAGCAAACGACTCACCACAGTCGTCTCCGCCCGCGCCTTGACGGGTGATTCGACCGTCCAGTCACTCCCCTGCTTGACCAGCGAAAAGTTCTCCTCTCCCCGTACCGAGACGCGAACCGCATCGGACGCCGCAAATTCAGACACCCGCTTGGTTCGATAGTCCGACAGCTTGCGACGAAGATCCTTGTTCAAATCCGCGGCAACCAGGTAGATCGCATCGTCGTCCTGCTTACGAACATACGTCTTTTTCGAGAGCGTCTGCCGATTGCCGATCTCGAGCGTCGTGGCTTTTCCATCCTTGTCCACCAGCTTGACGATTTTGTGCGGATGGCTGAGAGAAGTCATCTCATCCGTCGGGCCATCGGAATCTTCCGATGAGAAAACCTGCGTATATTCAAGGCCCGTCAACTTCCGTACATCCGCATCCACCATCGCCGTTTCGCTCGGCCCGCCGAAGGGGGAAACCATCTCCCATCGGTTGTCTGTCTTTGCAAACGACCAGGCCGAATCCGACCCCGAACGGATCTCATACTCCGCGACATCCGCGAACTTCAGATCAAGCAAAGCCTTCGGACCGACAGGTTGAGGCGCCGCCGTCGGCGTCGAGGAGGAGCGGGCCCACCACACACCGACTCCGGCGAGTATGAGCGCGAGAACAAGACCGATCGTCGTCTTTGGATTCATGACATAAAACCCATAGTTTCCCAAAGCGCAAATCCGCGCATCTTGTAAAAATTTCCGTGACTCAGGGTACGTCTGCCCCGAAGCAGCGTAGGATGGGTCATCTGACCCATCTGTTGATCATGCGGAACAACACGGCATGCCCCATCCTTTCTCAAAAGAAAGGGTGGCACTGTCAAGGCACGATCCCCAAGGATCGTGACTTGGTAGTGGCGAGACAACCAATCAACCCAAATCCTCCCAACGCACCAAGCAGTCATATTGTTTGCCATCGACTTCAGTCGGTGGTGGGCACGTATAACTCGTAACTCAACGTCGCCGAATCATCCACAATATAATCCCCGGCGCGAAGACCATCGCAGGCCAGATCGCCCAAACAAATGCACGGGTCCATTGGAGCTCACGGCCGTCAATCGCCCCGATCCGCGGAATCGGAACCGGGCCGCGGCCGATATATTCCTCCGTGCCGTTCAGCCAATACATCGCATTGATGAACAGATCCAGATTCTCCTTCGGAGGCGGATCCAGTTGGATGCTCTTGCTCTCCGCAATGACCGGCTGCATCAGGTGCCGATCCGTCAGGCTGGTTCCGAAGGCGATCACCGCGATTCGTCCCTTGCTCGTCTCGCCGGCCTTCCGCTCGCAGGTCACCATCAGGCTGAACGGTCCGTGTTCCGGTTGACGCCTCGGATCGATCCGCCCCTGCGAATCCGGATCGTTGATGGCATTCACAATCTCAACCAGCATCTCCGGATCGGCGCCGATATACGTCTCTTTCGAGGGGATGCTCAACACATCCCGCCGCGTAATCCCCTTCGGCGTGTCACCTACCGACTCAATCTTGCAGGCGTCCGTGATCAAAAAACGCGTGCCGCGCATCGGCTTGCCGATGGGATGATCGGTAAAGCCCGTGACCGGCAGGTGCGAAACGTGTTGCCGCACCACGGAGAAACCATGCCCTGTCTCGATATCCGGCTCGACATAGATGATCCGAACGCCATTATCAATCCGAAGCCCCCAATCCTTTTCCAAAAGCGGCTCATAGCCGTAAGGCGGCGCCATCGGCGGGCCACCGAAGGCACCCGCGGTCAACTGCCAATTCGCCAGAAACAGAATCCGAGCATCCTTCTCCAGCAGATCCCGAACGATCTGACGGTGCTCCTCGCCGAAGAGTGTTTCGTTCGGAGGTGGACCGCCGAACGGACTCGGCGGCGTAGGCGGCGTAGGCGGCAGCGCAATGTAGAGTTCTTCGAGTGCCTCGTCACCCTCTTCCAGCGCAGGTTTTTCCTTCTGTGTCGCGAGGTTCCACTCACTCACCTTGAAATTCGCCGACTCCAGACGCTTCTTCACTTCCGACAACATATTCAGCGGGATCGAGCTTTGCGCCGGCCGCGAGAAGGGGTTCCGCTGTTGCGGGGGCGGCGGCTCAAACGCCAGCAATGTGACATGGCCGAACGGCTTGTCCGACGAGAGCGCCAGGATGGCCGACGATATAACGCTGTCTCCATTGAAGGTTCGGGGAAGTTCCTCGTCCGAGGTCCGCGCACCGGGAATCCGCTCCTGCGGGGGCCAGACGGATTCAAACCCGACGACCTGAATCTTCCCGTTCAACTCGATCACGACCGAGTTGTCTTCCTTCAATTCGTCGGCCACCGAGCCTAGTTTCAGTTCCGGCAGGTCCGTCAGTTCCTGCTCAATACTCGCCAGGGAATCGATTTGAGCCTTGAACAGACCCCCACCCCGTCCGGCTTCGATCATTAGACGCGAAGCGTCGTCCAGACTGGCCAGCCGATCGGCCAGACCGACCAGAAGTTGCCCACAGACCGCGGCATTCTGTTCCAGCCGGCTCGTGGTCCTGCGCACGTTCGTCAACGCCTGTTGCAACTGAGCCGGATCACCCGTATCGATCACCCCCAACAGCCCCAATCGATTCTGCTGAAGGCCGCGACTGATATCTTGAAGCACACTCCCGACCTCGTAACGAATGCGAAGCGGACCGCGCTGCACCTGCGTCGACCAGTTCGCATGCTGCGTCACCATCGGGAAGGTCTCCGCGAATTGATTCACCCGTTGAACCAGGTTGTCCAGCACCGCCCCCACCGCGACTCCGCGATCCGCGTAGGCCTTCAACGCAGCGGCGATGTCCGCAGGTAGCTCCGCGCCCTCCGCCCCGATCGTCTGCCGAAGCGAATCCACCTCATCCCGCGCCTGCGAAGCCACATCACGCAGCAGGGCGATATAGACCGAGTCAGGTTTCGTCGCCTCCTCCGCAAGCCCGTTAAACTGGCCCATCAACTCCGATATGTTTTCCAGATCCTTCTTGATGCTCCCGGCAGCCTCTTTGGCCTTCCCCGTCGCGTCGGCATACTTGGGAATTCCCCCCTCCGGCGCAAACTCCGAAATCGCCTCGGCAACCTCACCCATCTCCGTCCGAATCTCGCGAAGACGCAGCACCACCTGCGCAAACAACGGAAAATCGCTCAGCCACGACTCCTGAGAAAGAATCGCCTCCGCCGCAGCGGTGTGCTGATCCAGATCCGTTTCCAACTGGGTACGCACACCGTCAAAGGTTTCCAGTGCCTTCCGATGCCGGTCCGCCTCGCCACCGAATGTTCCACTGATGCGTGTTACCAGCGCCTCACGCTGGTTAAGTGTCGAAACGTGCGTCACCGACACCTTCGGATTAATACGCCGAATCTCCTCGCAATAATCCAGCAAGCGCTCGATATAGTGCTGCTGATGTGGATTCTCAGGATCAGGTGTGTACAGCAGAGACAGCTTGATCTCGCCATCCGTCTCGCTCAGGATACGCTTCGTCCGATCGCTGGCGCCATAGTTGCCGAGCGCGGCGATGTCCCGGCGATACGACTTGATCGAGCAGATCCAGTTGATCGCCACCAGAAGCGCCGCCGCCGCAACGATGGCGATCGTCACACTTGCGCCGATCGCGAACCGACGACCCGAACCGCTGCCCACACCGCTCGTGTCATTTCCTTCTACCGCCATCGTCTCGACTCCAATACCTTCACCGACAGAAACAGGAAAAACGCGGTGCTGCTGAGAAAGAAGGCCACCGCCTTGGTATCAAAGATCCCCCGGCTGAAATCCTTGAAATGGTGCAGAATGTTGACATACCCCAGCACGACGCGCCAATCCCCACCCTTCCAGGACGCGAACGAATCAACCAGAACCGTAAAGACCGCCAGGATCCCGATCCCGATCAGCGCCGCCAGCAACTGATGCCGCGTAAGCGAACTCGCGAACAGCCCCACCGAAACATACAACGCCCCCAGCAGTAGCATGCCCAGATACCCGTACAGCACGATCCCCAGATCCTGGCTCCCGTATAGATTCAGCAGCACCACATGCACGATCGTCGTCAACAACAAGACGAGGTAAAAGAGAAACACACCGAGAAACTTGCCCGCCACCACGTCAATATCCGTCACCGGCGCCGTCATCAACGTCTCGATCGTGCCCGACGAAAACTCATCCGCCAGCAGACGCATCGTCAGCATCGGAATCGCGAACACAAGCAGCCACGCCATGCTATCCAGCATCGCACGCATCGACGCCTCGCCGCCTTCTACCAGCGTATTCGACATAAACAACTGGCCCATCGCCACTAGAAACACCGCAGCCACGATATAGGCCACCGGCGAAAGAAAATGGGCCGACAACTCCCGATGGGTCAGCGCCGCAACCTTGCCCAGCATCAGCGATCCTCCTGCTTGGACTTGCCCTGTTGATCCGCCGTGATCTTCACGAAAAACTCTTCCAGGCTCCCCGCCTCCAGCCGAAGCTCTCGCATCGACCAGTTTTTCTCCTTCACCACCTTGTAAATAGCTTCGCGCGGATCCGAGCCCTCCTGCGTCTCGATCGTCAGCCGATGCCACCCGTTGTCGGAGGTCGCACTCGCCACCTTCTGAATCCCCGCGGGCGCGCCGATGGCCTTCTTCACTTCCCCCTCCGGGCCGCCCGAAACCTCCACGATCAGCCGCGATCCCTCCCGTATCCGCCGCTTCAACTCCTCCGGCGAGCCCGACGCCACGATCGCCCCGTTCGCAATGATGATCGTCCGCTCACACGTCGCCTCCACCTCCGGCAGGATATGGCTCGACAGCAGAACCGTATGCCGCTTCGCCAGTTCATGAATCAGGTTCCGAGTCTCCCGAATCTGCGCCGGATCAAGCCCCACCGTCGGTTCGTCCAGAATAAGCACCTTCGGATCATGCAACAGCGCATCCGCCAGCCCCACCCGCTGTTTCATCCCCTTGCTCAGTTGATGGATCGGTCGATCGATGAAATC
>JBHHUV010000180.1:0-5941 GCA_046754005.1 Phycisphaerae bacterium
CGTTGCTTGATGATCTCCTCCTCCTCCGCGGTGTAGGAGGCCGGTTCGGATCCCTCTATGTAGCTGCCGTCCTGTAAAAAGGTCAGGATTTTGTCGACACTGTCATCAGGCGTTTCGCGATCGGTCTCGCAGGCCACGTCCGGATCGATCGGCTCCTCGTAGGGCGCGTTGATGCCGGCGACGTGCTCGATCTCACCCCGTTGGGCTCGACCCATCAGATCCTTATCGTCCCGCGTCTTCAGGACATCCATCGGACAGCGACAATAGACTTCGACAAATCGACCGATGTCCTTACGGATACGCTCCCGCGCGTCGCGGTAGGGCGAGACTGCGGCCACGATGGCAATCACCCCGTTGCGGTTGAGCAGTTTGCATTCGTAGGCGATCCGAGAGAGCGCCTGTTCGATGTCGTCGCGAGAGAAACCCAGCGAGCGATTGTGGGCCTGACGGATGCGGCCGGAGTCCAATACCTCGCAGTGCCGCCCCAGGACGGAAAGACGATCGTAGAGCCTCTTCGCGAGCGTGCTCTTGCCCGAGCCGGTCAGGCCGGTGAACCAGATTGTAAAGCCGTCTGCGCTCATGTTGTGTTCCCGAAGTTACCTTGTTCGTGCATCACGTGCCAGCCTGCCGATCGTCCCGGCCGGGCGTCATTTCCATTCAAGCAACAGCAGAATCCGAAGTCCGCGGCGCGCCGATCATTCGCACCGAAGCCCGTTTATGGCAGCGTGATCGGCACACCCACCAACGGCCAGTAGAACATCATGAGGCAGATCACGATTGCCAGGGCCAGTACAGTGAGTGGAACACCGAATTTCGGCACCTCTCGTAATCCGTAATAGCCTGATGCATGACAGATGGCCAGTGGGGGTGAACTGATCGGCAACACAAATGCGATCCCAGACGACAGGGTGACGGCATAGGTCATCGCCCATGGATGGACTGCCGGTTGGCTCACCTCGCACAGTGCAAAACCGACGGGGAGCAGCACCGCCACCGCCGCGGCGTTGCTGATTGCCGAACTGAGTACGACCGAGAGCCCGGCCATGATGATCAAGAGCCACATCGGATGGAGATCCGAAGACGGAACGGCTACCTGTACGAGCCAGAGCAGGGCATGTGTTTCTTTCAAAGCCGCACCCAGCGCCACCGCCCCTCCATACATTACCACCACACCCCAATTCATGTACTGCTGAGTCTCCCTCCAGCCGACGATGCGCAGGGCCGAAAGCGCGACCGCCGAGAGAATGGCTATGACGGCGATATCGATTCGTGTCCCCAACCCGATCCAGCAGACAATTGTGAGAATACCCAGGATCGCCAGACGCCTTTCGCGAGCGGTCAGGGGACCGAGTTCTGCAACGCGTCGATTGAGCATTCGGGTCGCGGGCGTGATGTCTGTCATTTCCGAGGGCACAAAGTGAAGCAGGATCAGCACGGCGATCGCCGTCAGCACAATGACCAACGGCATGGACATCAGCATCCACGCCGGGAAACTGACGGCGTAGATCGCCTCGCCGGCAGGTGATCGGTAGGTGTCACTAAGGAGTTCGACTGCCAGCGGGGTTCGGGCGCCGCCTAGAAAGGTGCCGCAGCCCCCGATCATGGCACCCCAGGCCAGCCCGAAGAACAGAGATTTGGCATAACCACTTCGAGATTTCTCCAGACCGAGGCTTTCTGCGATCTCCAGGATGATGGGGAACATCATCGCCGCGACCGCGTGGGCCGGGATCCACAGGGCCATGAATGCGGCCGAACAGGTCACGCCCGCCACGAGCAGACCGGGTCGCCTATCGAAGCGTTGCAGAAGCAATAGCGTCAAGCGTTTGGACAACCCGGTGCGGATCATCGCCGCTGCCAGTAGAAAGACGCTGAGGATGAAAAAAACAGCGCTGTTACCGAAATAGGCGAAGGCCTGCTTGGGTGCGACTATCCCTAATAGCGGAAGCAGCGCGACTGCCAGCAGACCGGTCGATGCCAACGGGATCAGGTTGGTGAGCCACAGAGCCATGCAGAGCACGAAGACCGCGAGTGCGGACTGGGGGACACGTTCGGAGATGTATTCATTAGCGTACTCGGCGTAATCCGGATTGTTGAGCTGGTGATACGGCACACCGCTGGAATGGATGGGCTCGACCCAGAGCGGTCCGACCAGCATGACTCCGGCGAGGAGCAATGAACCCGCAAGGATGCCGTAACGTAGGATTTGGATGCGGGATATCTGCTGGGTTGATCGGGCCATGAGGTCCGGATTGTGGCCGTGTCGATTATTGAAAGCAAATCAAACGTGCAAACTACTCACTGAAGTCAGTGGCAAACGAGAAAAGGCCTGGCTGAGGCCGGCATAAATTTCGTCGATTTTGTCATAGTTCCGTAGTCCGGTGGGCGGCGGCATGCGACATTTCCCCAAAGTGGCCTTGGCATTCGCCCGAAAAAAGGGATGATATTGCGGAGTTTGCCTGGATATCCCCGGATCACTTCGAACCGGAACAGGCCAGGGACAATCAATGACATGATGTGCGGACAGTTGGTGGGCGGTGCCCACCCAATGACTGCCGCAAACAGGGTTATCGGCATGCTTACCCGACCCCCAAAGGCCGGGTCGTGTAAGCATGGCACATAATAAGAATCGGAGCCGGATTAATGGATCTGAACAATGCCCGAGAAAGAGCGGTCGCCGCTGCGGGATCATGGCGGAAGCGTCGGGGGCGCGTCGGTCGCCGTGGACAACGCGTGGACGCCTATTACGGCAATGCCGTCTTCAGCCGACGAACGATGCAGCAGCGGATGCCGAAGAACATTTATCGGCGGTTGATGGGAACGATCAGAAAAAGCAAATCCATCGATCCTGAGGTCGCGGACGTGGTTGCCGCCGTGATGAAGGATTGGGCGGTCGAGAATGGCGCGACGCACTTCACGCACTGGTTCCAACCGCTGACCGGCTTGACTGCAGAGAAGCATGATTCGCTGGTGGTTCCGGATGATCAGGGCGGGATGATCTACGAACTCTCCGGCAAAAGCCTTTGCCAGGGGGAACCGGACGCGTCGAGCTTTCCCTCGGGCGGCCTTCGCGCCACCTTCGAGGCCCGAGGCTACACCGCCTGGGACGCGACGAGCCCGGCCTTTCTGATGCGGGGTGAGGATAATGTTACCCTCTGTATCCCCACGGTCTTTGTTTCCTGGACCGGTGAATCGCTGGATCAGAAGACTCCGCTCCTTCGTTCGATGGATGCCCTGTCCAAACAGGCCCTTCGCGTTCTGAAGCTGTTCGGCGCTGATTCCGGCGTCAACAAGGTTTATACCTCCGTCGGCGCCGAGCAGGAATTTTTCCTGGTCGATGAAAACCTGTTCTACGCCCGGCCCGATCTGGTGACCTGCGATCGGACGCTCTTTGGCGCGAAGCCTCCCAAGGGGCAGCAGATGGAGGACCACTACTTTGGCTCCATCCCGCCGCGTGTTCTGGCCTATATGGCCGAGGTCGAGCGGGAACTCTTCACCATGGGCATCCCCGTCAAGACGCGCCACAACGAAGTCGCCCCGGGGCAGTACGAGATCGCCCCACAGTTCGAAACCTCGAACATCGCCTGCGATCATCAGATGGTCATGATGGAGACGCTCCGGCGCGTCGCCCCGCGCTACGGCCTGCGGGCGATCCTTCACGAGAAACCCTTCGCCGGCCTGAACGGATCCGGCAAGCATAACAACTGGTCAATGCTGACTGATACGGGTTTGAACCTGCTCGATCCGCAGGAGGAAACCCATACCAACATGCAGTTTCTCGTCTTCCTGTGTGCGGTCATCCGGGCGATCGATCTTCATGCCGACCTGCTGCGGGCATCGATCGCCTCGCCGGGCAACGATCACCGTCTCGGAGCGAACGAGGCTCCCCCGGCCATTATCTCCATCTTTCTCGGCGACATGCTCACCGACATTGTCGAGCAATTGGAGACCGGGACGCCGAGCCGGACAATCAAGGGTGGGGAGATCGATCTTGGCGCGACGACGCTGCCGCAGATTCCCCGCCATTCCGGAGATCGCAACCGGACGTCTCCATTCGCGTTCACGGGAAACAAGTTCGAGTTTCGCGCGGTGGGCGCCTCCGCGACCTCCGCCTGGCCGAACACGGTCATCAATACGATCGTCACCGAGTCGATCGATCACATCGTAACGCAACTGGAGGAGTCCGTCGGGTCTGAACCGACTGACGCCGAGTTGGAATCCGCCGTGCAGTCGGTCCTGCAACAGGTCATCCGGGATCACAAGCGGATCATCTTCAACGGAGATAACTACACCGATTCCTGGCGCGTCGAGGCTGAGAAACGGGGTCTTCCCAATCTCAAAGATTGCGTCGAGGCGCTGCCGGTTCTGGCGGAATCGAAATCGATCGCGCTGTTTGATCGATATGGCGTGCTCAACGAAGCCGAGGTTCGCAGCCGGGTGAGCATCTTCATGAGCCGCTATGCGGATATCCTACAAATCGAGTCCGAACAGATGGTGCTGATGGCGCGGACGATGATTCTGTCGACCGCGATCCGTCACCAGTTGCGTCTGGCCGAGACGATCGAATCGACCGAGGATGTGGGTGTGAAGTGCAACGAGCAGAAGAAGCAATTGTCGGGATTCGTAGATCTGGCCGGCCGGTTCAGCGCCGAATTGGAAAAACTGGCCGAGACGACCGGCATCGCAAACGAGGATGAATACGCGCAGTGCCAACACATGAGAGATACAGTACTGCCGTTGATGGAAACCGTGCGGGACCTGGGCGACGAGCTGGAGACTCGGGTTGCCGCCGATCTGTGGTCGCTGCCATCCTATCGCGAACTGCTGTTTATCAAGTAGGGCCACACCTGAACAGAACATCGGTCGACATTTAGACCGTGACGGCAGGAAAGCCCGTTGAAACGGGCTACGGGAGAATATGCTCGTCGGTATACCGGCCGTAAACAACCGGCCTGAAGCCGCCTTCGGCGGGAAAGGCCACTGAAGCGGCCAGATCCATCAAGCTCATATAGTTGAACCGTTTCCACCACAGCCAGATCAGGACTGCGACCGCTTCCTGATCTGGCTGTCGAAATAGTCGGGCAACTTTCAGAAAGTGGCGTGTTGTGCCCTCAAAACCCTGGGTTTCAGCAAGACAACTGCCCCTAACACTGCTGTCGGAATACTTGCGACCGACTATTCCGACAGCCTGTTTCGGTCGTGGCTTTGATAGGAGCGGCACTGAATCGAATCCCTTGTGAGAAAAGTGGACCCTGCTCATTTTTTTACTATTCACCCTGTCACCCGGCACCAGAGGGCCTTGAGGTATTCAGATTCCGGGCAGTTGAGCATGATCGGGTGGTCCGGCGCGGCGCCGGTTCGGTCGAACAATTGCAACGCCCGACCGGCGCGGCGGGCGCCGGCGTGGACCGCATCGGTAAACCTCCCCATCGGAACGAGCCCGCTGCAACTGCAAGTCAGCAGAATGCCGCCCGGCTGGACGACGCGGGCGGCGAGTGCGTTGAGATCATGGTATTTTTTCAGGGCGTCGTCGATCTCAAGCCGAGACGCGGCGAACTTGGGCGGGTCACAGACGACGACATCGAAAGACCGCTTGTTGGCAATCATCTGACGCAGATAACCAAAGGCATCGGAATGGACAATGTTGATCCGCGATTGGTTCAGGTTTGCGTTTGTGCGGGCCGTAGCCAGGGCCTTCTCGTCCAGATCGACCGATGTGACCGCGCGAGCCTTGCCCAATACTTTTGCGCAAAGGCCAAAGCCACCGGTATAACAGCATAGGTCCAGCACCTCGGCATCCGAGCAAAACGTCGCCAGCCTCCGCCGATTGTCACGCTGGTCGCAGAAAAAGCCGGTCTTGTGACCGGTGGCGACATCGACGCGATAGCGTACACCATGCTCCCGGATAGTCACATCACCACCCGCATCGCGTTCGGACGGGCGA
>JBHHUV010000181.1:0-5936 GCA_046754005.1 Phycisphaerae bacterium
GGGCAGCGTGTGGAATTCGAGATGACGCAAGGGCCGAAGGGTCCGAAGGCGGTCGGCGTCAAGCCGATCGGCTGATCCGCTCGGCTCTAAAACGACTCGCAGCGAAACACGAAGGGCGCCGTCGTAATCCGCGACGGCGTTCTTTTTTTTATTTGGGACTCCGGGGGGAAACGCCGAAACGTCAAAATTTCAAAACGTCAAAACAAAAAAAGAAGCATTTCGGGAAGTGAATGAGTTCAACCGGCGATTTGCGGTTTTTTTACCTGATCTGTCAAACGTGGATACGAGAGGGGTTTTCCACTGGGATGGGATCGAGAAGGGATTCTCGATCCAGCACAGGAAGGGATTCTCGATCCAGCACAGCCCGCGATGTAAAAGGTAGAACCCCCGCGATCTGCCATAAAGGACGGATCGCAGGGGCTCATGGAGGTAGGTAGCATTTAATCCTCACGCGACGCACCTCTCTCCAGCGTCGCGCGATGCCTACTTGGTGTTTACTTGATCGTAAACGGTATGCCCGTCGTGATGCCATCGAAACCTGAGCCACCGATGACAGCGATGAGCGACTCGGTCGCCGGATTGGTCGGGACCGGACAACCACCCGGACAGGGCGGTTGAATCTTGAACTTGCCGCCGCCATCGACGACGCCCGTTCCGATCCTGTTGGCCTCAATCGGTGTACCCAGGTAGAAGGACACACTGAAACCCGGCCCCGGCGGGCTGGTCGTGCCTTCGATGCCCCAAGTTCCCTTGGCCGAATCATACTGAGTCTTACCCGGGTCGGCGAAGACGGTAACGGACACATTCGGATTGGCCCCGATGATATTCACCTGACTCGGCGTACTCGTCGCGCCGTCGGCCCTTACCAAGACCAACTGGAAGGTCATCGTCTGAGGTACGGGGATCGTTGTATCCCAGAAGAATGCCGGGTTCGGGATATTCGAAGCACCCGGTGTGGTATCGATACCGCCGCCTGGCTGGAGGGCGCCCAATGCCACGGGCGTACCCACCGGCTGGGTCCACATCCAAGTGACTCCGGCCCCCAGACCGATTCCACTGCCATCCAACTGAATGGTGGTATTGGGAATGACGGATTGGTCGGGTCCGGCATTGGCGATTGGGGGTCCGGCAGCTCCGGCAATGACCACCGTGTCTACGCTGGTTCCACCCAAACCGCTCACGGTGAGAACGAACGTGATCGGCTGATCATTCGGCGGCGGCACACCCACGACCCCCGCACCGTCCACCGGGAAGACGAACGTCGGATTGGCGCTGGCCGGGTCGGAGAGCGTTACAGCAGGTCCACCTGTTTGTGTCCAGCTATAAGTCAGCGTACCAAAGCCGGCCGACGCGGTTCCGTCGAGTGACACCGCCCCCTGGGCCGCATTGGCTACGTCGGGTCCCGCATTGGCGATTACCGCATTGGTCACCGAAACGACGGAACTGTGGGATGCCCCCATGGCATCCGTTACCGTGAGCCTGAAGTTCAAGAGATCATTTCCGAGCGCCACGCCATCGTTTGGAAAGACGAAGCTGGGTGTCGCAGTCGTGCCGCCGGTCAGTGTCACCGTATTGGTGCCGCTGGTCTGCGTCCAGGCATAGGTGAGGCCTGTGGCCGGGCTGGATCCGGTTCCGTCCAGCGTGACAGTGGGTAACAGGAGCGCCCCTGCGGCATCGAATTGCGCCGCGACGATCTGGTTGGGGCCGGCGTAGGCCAGCGGCCCCGTTACCGTCGACAGGATCTGGACCGGTAGTTGGAGCGAACCGCCCGAGGGCGATGTCACACTGACGGAAGTCGGTGGAACGGCCACGCCCGTGATACTCATCGGGCTTCCCGCTGAGAGCGCCACAGGAGTACCAGTCGCCAGTGGATCGGTCGACAGCGAGGCAGCATCAGCGTTTGTGGAGGCTGCGGCGAGCGACAGCGTTGGAGAAGGCAGTCCCGCCGCATCCACCGTATTCAAATCGAAGGTCGGGCTACACCCAACGGCACCGGCGACGCCGGTCCCCAGGAACATCACCTGATCGATCAGGGGCGCGGTGGCCGTGGTCAAGTCCAACGGATCGGTATTTGTGACGGAGATAGACCATCCCGCTGGAGGGGCGAAGGCACTGGAGATGACGATATGCCTATAGAAATGGCCCGGATTAGCCGGATCTTCGATCAGCGTTGTGGGGGGGATGCCCGGCCCGTTGGCCTCGAGCACGGCCCCAGCATTCGAGTTCGCCCAGACGTCGATCTGCGTCGCTGTCGCGTTGCGCGAGTAGGTCGCCCGATCGATGCCCGCACCGAAACGCGTGGCAGACTTGCCCAACAGTGAGAAATCAAAGGTCTCGACGCAGTCGGTGAAGACCGTGGGGTCCGGGCCGAGTGTGATGTCGCTACAGAGGAACGGACTACCGGGAGCACCGATGTTCGGCCCCTCGATTCGGAAGACATTGTGACCGGGCATGGGGAGCCCCGCACCGGTCATTACGGTTGGCGCGTTGATCGTGTTGACATCACAGAAGTCACCGATGAAGCCGGCTGGGACCACACCGCCGGCGGCCGTCAGGAAGGTGCCGAAGTTGGCCCGAAGCGGGTTCACCAAGTTACCCCCCAAGGCACCTTTCCAGAGAAAAATGTCGTTGGTTATGTTAATGCCCCGTGTGCCGGTTCCGTCTGGTGTGATGAAGACCTTGCCGTAAGGATGCGTGACTGTATACGATTCGCCACCTGTTGCGTTATCGATTCGGATTCGCAATCGTGAGAACACGATTTGTTCACCGTCCTGAACCGTACCCAAACCGTCGAATGCCGCTTCCAGGGCCAGCACCAGTAGTGCTCTGCCCGGGACGCCGGTGCCGCCGTCGTTTGTATCCAGCAGGCCGGTCCCTAAAAAGTAGAAGGCCTCCTCCGGAAAGTTGTCGGGAAACGACAGTGGCGCTAACGAATTCGGCAGATCGAGCGCTGGATCGATACAGGTTGGGCAGGGCACGCCCGGCGCCGCCGGATCGACAACCGTACCCGTGTCAAAGCAAAGCTCTTGGATCGCCCCGGTGCCATCTTGGACCCAGATTGGATACCCAAACACGGGGTCGACCGGGCCGAAGCGCATCAGCGGGGTGGAGTCCGTGATGAACATCTGCGCCTGGGCGACAGACGCCAAACTGGCTATCAGCACGCCAATCATACACAATTGTACCCATTTCGATTTCATCTTCTTGTCTCCTTTTAGACACAATTCGGCTTTTATTACCCTGTCGAATGCCGGCGGTATGTCTCGCCTTCAACCGGCACCCGGTCATGAGGCCCTACCTCACGACGGTCCTGAAGCTGTCAATGCGAAACCGTCACGCTGTTGGTGCGAAGTCATCACGCTCACCGGAATAAGCGCACCATGGCACCGCACCGTGATAGCACACACGGTCACTCCATACGGACGTCTCAACAGAACCCGACAGTGAACCGCCGGAGAACTGTGGACGCCCACCTACCTCCAGGTTGGGTGGCCCAGTCCAGAATTGCGATGTTTGTCTCGCGTCAAGACTCCTTGGAATCCTGCCGCCGACCCGTCAAACATTCATCGCTCCACAACCGTGCAACAGGCATGCCACACAATAAAGACGACGTGGAAAAAGACCGAAAACCGCGTTTTCGCACTCTATCGCCACATTATTGGTATGCTCGTAATTCTCAAATTCCCCAGATTTAGTCTGCGCATGTGGCCAATGAATTGTGGAAATCCTGATATTCAAGCAATTCGACCTGTCATTCAGGGAATCGCCGGAACAGGCAGTTGTAAAGGGTTCTACGAAGGGATCGATGGTGATGGGTTTATGCGCTCGGGCGTAGGAGATATTGGCATGTTCGGGGATGTGTTATCGGCCGATGACACCGGAAAAATCCGTCCCGCCAGGACGGCATCGTGATATACCGACGCAGGCGCGCGGGATGCGTTGAGTGGACTCTCGGGGTTCAGGCTACGACCTCGAAGCCCTCAAAGATCGGCGGACCCAGATACGTCCCCTCCGGGGCACGGGCCTTCGCATGAGCCTTGCGAAAGGCCTCGGACTGGGTCCAGTCCTCGAATGCCTTCTGTGAGTCCCACCGTGTATGGGAGGCGTAGAGCGTTACACCCTCTTCCGTGGTTCCGCGCAGGAGGTGGAACGCTTGGAACCCCGGAACGTCCTCGAGCTGCGAATCTCGGGTACGCCATAACTCCTCGAAGTCGTTTTCATGCCCGACTGCGATCCGAAACCGATTCATTGCGATATACACGATCATCACTCCTTGGACATTGGTGCCCGAACGTATCCGGCGGATGAAACGTCGAAATAACAAAAACAACAAAAACAAAAACAACGACAAAAGCTACAAAAATGATAAGAGCAATGATTATGGGGAGAGCGTGTGGTGTTGTTGGGCATGTTTAGTTGTCCGATGAGGCTGTATCGTGATAGCATGGCACCCTACATGATTATGCGGATCGTAACCATTTTTTAATCTCCCCTGCGTCTATCGACCAGTCTGATGCGAATCGACGTTTGAGGAAGGACGCATAGAGTAGATCAACCGTTTCCGCCAGATGGCGTATTTGTTCGATCCTTTCTTCCCAGTTTGCGCGACCTTTGTGAGCATGACCATTGTGGCCGTTTCCGTTGGTCTCTATCTTGGGCAAGGTCGCTGCCGAGATACTGAGTGATTCGGCCTGGAGGGTGAACTCGTATTGGGATCCCTGCCGGGAGACGATCAGGCCGGCCTTCCTCGGTAGCTTGCCGGAGCGGATCGCCTGACGGCTTTCGGGGAGTCGCGCCGGGCCGTCACAGGTGATTGTTTCCTTTCCCGTCTCGGCCCATGGGCATTCGAGGACCAACTGGCGAACAATCACTACTGCGGCGTCGCTATCGTCGGCGAGTCGGATCGTGTCGTTTCGCTCCGCCAGATGGTGCCAGAGCCAGAGGAGAAACTCGTTGCCGAGATCGTCGAGACAGGCCGGATCGTGGGCGGTCCAATAGACGGGGACGTGACCGTTGCCGCTTGGATGGGGAACGAACCGGGCAGGCTCGTGGTTTTCCAGTTTGCGGGAGAGATGGTTCTGTTCGGCCCAGTCTTGTGCGCGCTGACCGGCGGACATGGGTGTCAACCCTTTGCCGAAGGTGGTCTTGAATAGCTCGTGAAGTCGCTCATGGACGGTCGGGCTGGTGGCGCCTGCGTAGAGGACGTCGTTGTGGGTATCGAGTAGCATGGGGAACTGGCGGAGCCGACGGTAGCGTCCCTCCTTGATCTCCTGATCCACACGGCGATCAGCGGCCTCGCGTGCCCGGCGTCTGTGTTGTGCCATACGCGTGCCGTTGCCGCCCCCGGAGTCGAGCGCGTCCATTTCCATCTGTACGTAGGCGCGGAGAAGATCGGGCGGAATCCGGCTGGCGTCGATACGCATCCCGAAGTGTAGACAGTCAAGCAGGATGTTTTTCTCGAGGTCGAATTCGCAGTCGAGAAGATGGCGGCCGCCGATCCAGCCGATTTCCTCGCGATTGGATCGCATGATCCGCTCGCTGCCGATGCGGTTGCCGCGAATCTTTTCGAGGAGGTTCTCGTCGAGGCGTTTGGGTGATCCGCCGGTGACACGAAATCGCGAGAAACTGACACTACCCGACAAGAAGGCCATCGCAATCCTCATGCTGGTTTGGGTTATCCATTGAAAAATGAAGGCGAAGTCTGCCTCCAAGAGAGCCTCGATCCTATGTGGCCCGTGAGGGATCGTCAATGGAGGGTCGCCCTCAAGGGATGCTCATAATAGATGGCAATGATCCAACCTTTTGCTATACTCGAATTAGCGAGCGTTTGATCGAAGAAATCACAGAAGGAGATTGTAAGGATGGATCCCATCAATCGTCGGTCGGTTGTGTGTGTTCTGATCTGTGCCATGTCATTCACCAACAGTGTGTGGTCC
>JBHHUV010000182.1:0-5929 GCA_046754005.1 Phycisphaerae bacterium
GGCCGCAGAGGGCGGTCATGCACTTGCGAAGCTGGTACAGACCGTTGATCCGGTCGATGACGGTCGCACAGATTCGGCTCTTATCCAGATGGCTGAGCGGGAGAGAAAAAAGCCGACACAGGGCATCGATAGTGGCGGCCGAGTGAACTTCCTGTTGTCCCAGGTCGGCATCATCCGGGAAATCGGTCGCCACAAGGAGACACAATCCCTTGTCGGGTTGAATCGGATTCTTCTTCTCCAGAAGTTTATGCAGCGTCAGGAGGCTCGGCGCGGCCCATTCGGAATCCTTGCTTCTGCATTGCCCCAACAGCCTTTCGGAGAGGTCCTTCCCTGAGGCTACGTCACTGATCGGGACACAGAAGTCATTGGTTGCTTTCTCTTGCCCGATCGAGATGAAACGGACGCAAATGGTCTCATCGTTCGTGGACCACGCCGCCACATGAAAGGCAAGGGCCGTTGTCGCCGTCAGAACCAGACCACCGCTGTCCTCGCCGATTCCCCCCATGACATCCACGACGCCCGGGGTTCGTGCCATCCCGACGGATCCGCCCGCAGAGGGATATTCCTTCAGGGCGTTCTCGACGTGTCGAATAAAACAGGAAACGGAATCGTGGGAATCGCCCAAATGAGTCATCACGTTTGTCTGCTTTCGTATCGGTTAATCCGAGGCATACCCAGTCGCCCTAGGGCTGACTACATACCTCGCGAAGAACATGGTCACTAACGAATATAGGCGTATCACTTGCCACCCCCAAGGCGATCGCATCCGACGGACGCGAGTCAACCTCCACCACTTCACCCTGGGCCCGGATGACAAGTCTGGCGTAGAATGTGTGGTTCTTCAAGTCGTGAATGACGATTTTTTCAAGTTCGCCATGCAGCATCTCGATCACGTCCGCCATCAGATCGTGCGTCATCGGGCGCTCGCGTTTGATCCCCTTCAGCCGGCGGTCGATCGCGCAGGCCTCCGAATCGCCGATGACGATGGGAAATTCTCTATCGCCGTCGTGCTCTCGCAGGAAAATGATCTGTTGCTCGCTCGTATCCTGGATCACGATGCGGGCAAGGTCTACCGACACATCCATCGTCACGGTTCTCCCAGTCGCATGCGAATCAGAGCCTAATCGCAGTGTCCCCCATTATCAAGCATGCGCCGAACTCGTTGCAAGAACAGCGATTAGCTCCACTCCGCAAGGTGCTGCTGGATCGTTTCGATCTTCCTTGACAGGTCCGCTGCTCTCTGCCTGGCCTGCTCGACGACCGCCGGATCCGCACGATTCACGAAATTTTCATTCGAAAGTTGTTTCTTCGCACGTGCTAACGCCGCATGCGTTTCCTCCAACTTTTTCTCCTCCGCCGCGCGGACCTGTTCGACATCGATCAGATCCGCCACTGGAACATAGACCTGCAACGATCCGGCGAGATAGCTCCGGGCGCCGCGCGGTTTTGTCCCCGACGTGCTTGCTTCCAGTGAATCGCACCCGGCCAGCTTTTTGACGAACGAGCCATGCCGGTCGACCAGATCAATCGTTTCCGAATCCGCGACGACGACCACCCGCGGCAGCGTTCGGATTGTCGGTTGCTTCGCACGGCCGCGATAATCGTTGACGAAGGATCGGCTTTCCCGGGCGACCTGAATGATCGCTTGAAGGCTGCCCATCTGTGATTCGACCGCGTCGTTGCGCCAAGATGCCTCCGTCGTCACCCAGGCAGCCGAAATGAGCGCCGGTTCGCCCTCGCTGAGCGTGCCGATTCCTCGCTGTGGCGCTGCGGTGTTGAGTTCCGACCATGTGGCCTCCGTTACGAACGGGACGAACGGGTGCAGCATCCGAAGCAGTTGATCCAGCACAAACGCCAACACCTGTTGCGCTGCGCCACGATCCGTACCGTCCAGCCGAGACTTGTTCATCTCGATGTAGTCGCTGCAATAATCGTCCCACATGAAGTGATAGAGCACGTTGATCGCCTCGCTGAACCGATAGCGTGCCAGGGCCTCATCCACGTTCGCCACACAGGCTGCCAGTCGCGAGAGGATCCAGCGGTCTTCCAATCCCAGCGCCTCCACGTCCAGTTCCACCGGCGTGTAGCCCTCCAGATTCGGAATTACGAAGCCCGTTGCCGCCTGCCACAGCTTGTTGCAGAAGTTTCGTCCCTTCTCGAACTTCGGGCTGATGTTGATCTCCCGTCCGTCGGGCAGCTTCTCCCGCGTTACGGGCATGCGGATGTCCTGCGTCTCCGTGGCCAGATCGGCCAGCGTGAACCGGAGGGCGTCGGCTCCGTACTTGTCGATGATGTCGACCGGGTCGACGCCATTGCCGAGCGACTTGCTCATCTTCCGGCCCTGACCGTCCTGGATGACGGGGTGAATGACGACATCTGTGAACGGGATCTTTCCGACGTTATACAGGCCGGTCATCACCATTCGCGCCACCCACAGTGTGATGATCTCCCGCGCGGTGGATAGGACGTCGGTGGGATAGAATGTGTTGAGTAGGTTATTGCTCGACTCCGGATCGGCATCCGGCCATCCCAACGTTGAATGCGGCCAGAGGGCGGAACTGAACCAGGTGTCTAGGACGTCGGGATCTTGTACGAAGCCCGATTGCTCAAGCTGTTTCACCAGTTTCGGATCATCCTGCTTGAGGCAGATATGGAAGATGTACTCTCCCTCGCTTTTTGAGACGACGGGGAAAAATTCGTGCTTTGGATTGCTGACAGTAGCTCCGTTTCCAGCATTGACGACACAGATGGATAACTGTTCAGGCCCTGCCCAGTTGTAATCAAGCAGATCGTCCATCCCGACGCGTAAAAACTCATCCGTCCAGTTTTTTTCCGTGAGATGAAATCGTCGTGTCCACACCGGTATCCGATGTCCCCACCAGAGTTGCCGGCTGATACACCAGTCCCGCTTTTCGCTCAGCCAATCGACATACGTCTTCTCGTACCGCGATGGATGGAATCGCACGTCGCCGCGTTTCACGGCGTCGATTGCCATCTGCGCCAATCCCGGCGCATGATGCCGCAACCCCTCCACCTTTGCCGCGTGCTCCGGCTCCAGATCGCCCATCTTCACGAACCACTGATCGCTCAGGTACGGCTCGATTGCCGCCTGGCTCCGGTCGCTGTGGCCGATCTCGATTTGTCGATCCTCGATCCGCTCGACGAAGCCGCCCGCCTCCATGTCCTCGACAACCCGCTTGCGGCCCGCCGTCGCGAACTTCAGCCCCGCATATCTCGATGAATTCTCGTTTACCCGGCCGTCCGGCTCCACGATCTCCGCGACGTGCCCGTCCTTCGTCAGCACGTTTACCATCGGTAGATCGTGCCGCAGGCCGACCTCGTAGTCGTTCGGATCGTGCGCCGGGGTGATCTTCACGCACCCGCTGCCCAGTTCGGGCTTGGCCCACTCGTCGCAGAGCAGCGGAATCTCCCGGTTCACCAGCGGCAGGGTCACCTTGCGACCGTCCCTGGCCATATCCCGCAGTTTCAGCAACGTTGGCATCAGTGACTTCCGCCGCTCGGCCACGTCGTCCAGCGCCGCCTGAACCTCGTCTTGTTCCTTCTCTGACGCCGCGGCCAGCTTCTCTCTCAAATCCGCCTCCGCTTGTTCCAATGCCGCCGCCGGGTCCGGGTGTACCGCCACCGCCGTATCCCCCAGCATCGTCTCCGGTCGCGTCGTGGCGACGACCACATAGTCGCGGCCAAATACCGCATCATGGGGGAGCATCGGCGTCCCGCCGGTCGTTAGAGATTGGTTTTCACTACCGGCCGGAGGCCGATGCTCCCCAACAATCGGATACCGGAAGTGCCACATATGCCCCTTGACAGTCTCGTGATAGACCTCGTCGTCGGCCACGGCGGTCTGGAGCTGGGTGTCCAGATTAACCAGCCGTTTGCCGCGATAGATCAGCCCGTCCCGGAACAGTTTGAAAAACGTATGCCGTACGGCCTTGGCACAGGTCTCGTCGAGCGTGAACCGCTCTCGGGAATAGTCGCAGGAACAACCCATGAGCTTCAATTGCTCGACGATCCGCCCGCCGAATCGCTCCTTCCACTCCCAGATCCTTCGGACTAATTCTTCTCGGCCGAGATCATCGCGGCTCTTGCCCTCCTGCTTGCGGATTGTTTTTTCGACCGTCGCCTGCGTGGCGATACCCGCGTGGTCGGTGCCGACCATCCACAAGGTATTTTTTCCGGCCATGCGATTGCGGCGGATCAGGATGTCCTGAAGTGTGTTGTTCAGAGCATGGCCGAGATGCAGTGCCCCTGTCACATTGGGTGGCGGGATGACCATGCAGAAATGCGGCCCGTCCTTGCCCACCTCTGGGCTGAAGGCACCTTGTTGCTGCCAGGATTGGAAAATCCGTCCTTCCACCGAGGCCGGGTCATACGATTTCGACTCACCTTTTGCCATGAATCCTCCCGGTTCCACTCGTGCGTCATGGTGTGACGCGGGTTGGATCAACTCGCCATTCAACGGCGCAAGGGTCGAATTATTGGCAGGCTGCGGTACCCACGCAAGCATGGTCTCCTGATCCGAGCCCCGAGCGCAAGTGAGTGGGAATCCCCCGTCACCAGCCATCTCAGGTTTCCAGGAACAGGATGATGAATCAAAAAAGGGCCGCCTCGCAAAGGAGATCGACCCTATTGGAAGGAGTAGGCTATCAGGACGCGTGAGCGTCGCATGCGGTTTCCTGATCGGTGCGACGCCAAAATCAGCCGGGGGCAACCCGGGAGAAGCTGCCGCCGCGGTTCAATAGGTGTATTGCCCCCATGACGTGATTCATTGCGTCCGGCCGATTTTTATCGGAAGCGACCGCATATGATGGGCCATCGACCCTTCTGTTGGACCCTTGTGATGATCTGTAGGAGCGACACATCCATCGCCGCTGTAAGAGGTGGGTATCCACACCCCTCAGGTCTTTTCTCCGTTGGATTCCTGATCCAACTCGAAGGCCGCATGGATGGCTCGCAGGGCCTGCTCGCCATCCTTTGCTCGGATCACACAACTGATGACGATCTCGCTGGTGCTGATATTCTCGATATTCACTTTCGCCTGATGCAGAGCCTCGAACATGCGAGAGGCCACGCCGGTGTGGGTTCTCATGCCCACGCCCACCACCGAGACCTTGGCCAGGTTTTCCTTGATCTCGATTGCCATCCCCTGAAGGTCATGGGACAGCTCGTCGCAGGTCGCCTCGGCTGATTCACGGTCGGCCTCGTCGATCGTGAAACTGATGTCGGCGGTCGTGCCGCCCTTGTGAATGACCTGAATGATGTCGTCGACGATCACGCCTCGCCGGCCCACGACGGAAAAGATCTCGCTCGCCAGGCCCGGCCGGTTCGGCACGCCGATGAGCTCGACTCGGGCCAGATTCTTCCGAAGGGCCGCACCCCGCACGACCACCTGCTCAAGATCGGCTGATTCCCTCACGATGTCCGTTCCTTTCGCATCGGTATAGCTGCTTCGCACGTGAATAATCACGTTGTAATTTTTGCCCAGTTCCACGCTGCGAGAATGCATGACCTGCGCGCCCAGCGAGGCCAGCTCCAGCATCTCGTCATAGATAATAAACGGCAGCTTTCGCGCCTCGGGCACGATCCTCGGATCGGCCGAGTAGATTCCATCTACATCAGTATATATTTCGCAGACGTCCGCCTTCATCGACGCAGCCAGTGCCACTGCCGTCGTGTCCGAGCCACCCCGCCCCAGCGTCGTGATGTTCAGGGCCTCGTCGACCCCCTGAAAGCCCGCCACGATGACGATGCTGCCCTGCTTGAGCAACGAGAGAATACGACTTCGCTCGGTGATCTCCCGGATCCGGGCGCGGCCGAAAGACGGGTCGGTCCGCAGACCGATCTGGCCGCCCGTCAGGCTGATCGCGTCGTGACCGGCGTGATGGATCGCCATCGCCATCAGGGCAATCGA
>JBHHUV010000183.1:0-5915 GCA_046754005.1 Phycisphaerae bacterium
GCCATTTGTGAGACTGCCGTATAATTCCCGCAAGGGCTTGTGCGGCAGTCTTTTTCGTCCCTTTCCCCCGTATTCATCGACCATTCATACTCACACCCCTGCGATCCGCTTCACGACGATCGCCGACACCCGTCATCCACATCGAGATTCTCGCGACGGTAAACTGCGGCAAAAAAGTTCGGATTCATACACAGCAGATTCCAAACCCAGATTACGGCATCCATCGCAAGCGTCCGCAGAATGCCGCCATGGTAGAATCGCCGTGGGCTTGTCCGTATCTCAGAGCGAATGAGTCGCAACACACCAAATCGGGACACCAACCGACAAAAATGCGCATCCTCGAGAATCGGCAAATCCAGATACCCGCCGCACGCCTCGAAGACCGACCGCCGAACGAATATGCCCTGATCGCCGTAATACTCCATCATCAATCGATATCGCAAGCGATTGATTTGCTCGACGAAGCGCAATCGCAACTCCGGCCCGTCCAACTTGAATTCAAATGCCCCACCGACCGCGCGGGGATGAGCCAGCGCGCCCGCAATAAGTCGATCAAACAAATCCGGAACCTCGCAGTCGGCATGAAGAAAGAGAAGCGTATCGCCTGTCGCAAGAGCCGCCCCCGCGTTGCACGCCCGCGCCCGCGAGTTCAACGACGCCCCCGTCGCAACCCGCAAACCCAGTCGCTCCGCCAGCGTAACGGTCTCATCGGACGAGCCGCAATCCGCCACAATGAGTTCGACGGACTTGTCGGCCCCCCGCAATCGAACCCACCCAATGGTCCGTTCCAAAGTCCGCGACTCGTTCAGAGTCGGAATAATCACGCTCAGTCGCATGTATCTATCGTCGGATGGAGTGCCCGTGGGTCCACAAAATAATCGGCGGGCTATGGCCGGTTTCAATCCGCCATTTTTTTGTTTGCCACCAACTTCAGTTGGCGGTGGACACCATTCACAATGACGTCGCAGCCGGCTTCAGCCGGGCCTTCAAGGCTCGCCCCCATCAAATACCAATGACCCCACCCAAGCTGTCATCCACCCGGTGCCAATCGCTCGATCGCACGCATCAGGCTCGCCTCATCGGGAGACGGCAGCCATCCCACGCGCCCGATCCGATCCGGCAACACAAACCGCAACACCTGATGCAGCGCCTTCTTGTCCCCAGCCATACGGCGAATCAAATCGACCGTGTCCAGGGATCGTGTCGATCGAATGGGCAACCCGAGCGCCTGCAACAAGGATTCGGACCGCACCCGATCCTCCTCCGAAAACCCACAGTGCCGAACGGCCAGATCCAATACCGCGACCATCCCGAGCGACACCGCCTCGCCATGCCGAAGCGCGTACTCGCTCTGCGCCTCGATCGCATGACCCACCGTGTGCCCGAAGTTCAAGACCGCGCGGCCAACACCCTGCTGCGCGCTTTCCCGTTCGTCCTCGACGACAACTGCCGCCTTGATTTCGCAATTCCAGCAAATCAAATCGCACACAATCCTCGGTTCGCGATTCGTGATGGCCCCAGCTTTCTCTTCGTGCCACCGAAAAAACAACTTGTCCCGAATGATCGCGTGCTTCACCGACTCCGCCAACCCCGCGCGATAATCGCGATCACTCAATGTCTCCAGGCAGTCAATATCAATACACACATAAATCGGCTGATGAAAGGCCCCGATCAGGTTCTTGCCGGAAGAATGATTGACCGCCGTCTTCCCACCAATACTGGCGTCGATATCTGACTCCAGCGTCGTCGGGCACTGTACAAACGGCACCCCCCGCATCCACGTCGCCGCGACGAATCCCGCCAGATCCCCCACCATCCCCCCGCCCAATGCGATCACCGGATCCCCCCGGCCGTGACCCACCTCGGCAAGCCGATCGTAGAGCTGGCCGGCCTGTTCAAGCGATTTCGACCCATCTCCAGCAGGAACCGTCGCCAACGTCACGTCGAATCCCCCCGCCGCCAACGATCCAACCGCCCGATCGGCATACAGTGGACCCACAATGTCGTCAGTCACGACCGTCGCCCGCGTTGCGTCACACAAGCCACGTAAACGCCCCCCCAGGCGATCCATCAGGCCCGATCCGATCTCGATCGAATACCCGCGGCCGGGCAATGAAAGCTCGATTTTCGCACTGTTGCCGCCCATCACCGACCATCATAGACCGCTCGTGTCCGCAAGACCAATTCTTCTTGTGAATACTTGACAGCCCGGTTATCATGCCCACCGGCCTGCTGGCGCTGGCTTCTCACGCATCACGGCGTTTTCACGGCGTGATCGACCTGCCGGGTTCACCAACTGCTCGGCGATCGTGGGGATGATTCCGTACCACTATACCGACCGACCGCGCGTCGAGAGAGGGAACCACCCGAATGTCAGACCTGATCCCAGTCCATGGTGGCCTCGACAAGCCCGTCGATCGCACCGTGCCCGAAAATCGCATTCCCGAATTCAAGAAGCAAGCCGCAGCCCTGACGGCCGTCACAGTCGACGATGCCGATCTCTCCAGTGTATACCGCTTCGGCGACGGCGGACTCAGCCCCCTCACCGGGCCCATGAACAGCGAACAGTGGAACCGCAGCCTCGACGAAGCCATACTCCAACACAACGGCAGCGCCTTCGCCTGGACCATTCCAATCTCCCTCCCCGTCGCCGCCGACCAGGCCGCCTCGCTCAAGGTTGATCAGAAGGTTCAGCTTCAAAACTCGGCCGGCGATCTCGTCGGCACTCTCCACATCAACGACATCTTCGACTACGACAAAGACAAGTACACCAAGTGCGTCTATCAGACCGACCGAACCGACCACCCCGGCGGTCACATGGTCACGAAGGATGCCCGCGAAAAGCTCCTCGGCGGCGAGATCGAAGTCCTCCCCCAACCAAAACACCCCCAATACGGCAAGTATGTTTTACGCCCGACCGAGACCCGTAAACTATTCGCCGAAAAGGGATGGACCCGAGCAGTCGCATTCCAGACACGCAACCCATTGCATCGCGCCCACGAATACGCCTTACTCTTCGGTCTCGAAACCCTTGTCCGACAGTGCGACACCGCCGGGGCCGTCCTCAACCCGCTCATCGGCGAGACCAAGTCCGACGACGTCGACGCCGCCACCCGAATGCACACCTACGAGGCCCTCATCGACGGCAACCTCCTCGGCGAGGGCGACAAAGACGAGGCCCTATGGGAGAAGAAGCCCTACACCCTGCACGATCGCGTCCTCCTCCTCGGCCTCGACATCAAGATGTTCTACGCCGGCCCGAAAGAGGCCGTCATGCACGCCATCTACCGACAGAACTTCGGCTTCACCGACATCATCATCGGCCGCAAGCACGCCGACGCCCCGTATGACGACGGCACCGCGATCTGGGGCGACTTCGACGCCCAGGAAATCTTCAACACCCTCTCCGGCGACCTCCGAATCCGCCCCCTCAACGTCGGATTCGCCGCCTTCTACGAATCACTCGGCCGCGTAGACCTCATGGAAAACCACCCCGACGAAAAGCCGGTCTTCATCAGCGGCAAAAAAGTCCGCGAGCAGTTGATCGCCGGCGAAACCCCCGACCCCCGGATCATCCGCCCCGAAACGGCCAAGATCTTGATCGAAAAGATGCACAAAACCTGACCGGGGATCACTTGAGAAACCGACGCCCACTCGGCGGCGTCGAAATACGAACCTTTCGCACTCCGTGCGAAGGAGGGGACGACACGGCCGCCACGCGCGGCCGTGTTTGTTTTTCTACTATCGCAAGATTACAGCCCCGTAGGGGAAAATGTACAAAGCCCAGGGCGAAGGCCGATCACACCGATGTGCAGATTCCCCGGAGGTCGCTCGTAGATCCGTCGCCGGGGCGATACGTGTTCGAATCCTGCGGATCAAACTGTTGCCCGCATTCAGGACACCGGACCTCCGCCAGACGCGAAGCATGTATCCGCACTTCAGACATCGGGCTGTACCGGGCATGCTCGAATATGCGGGATGTGTCATGAGCTGTCCTGCTTGTGCAGAAAGTGGAAATGGGAAGGGAATCCCCTGGATACTGGGACCGAGATAAGATACTCGGTCCGACACGACAAAAGGCTATCTGCGCGTTCTTGATCTCGTAAAGGCAGGCGAGTGAGATTCGATTCTACGCATAGCCTCTCGATCGTAGATTCTCTCTCCACAATCCATACATTCGTAATAGTTCAAATCTGGAACCGTGTAGGTTTCACCATCTGCTTCTCCTTCCCAATCTCGCCGAACGAGTCTGATCCGGTTCTTGCCGCACGATGGACAAATGGTGATTTCAACCATTGAAATGATCCTCGGCCAGTCGGGCTCGCTACTATCAAATACCCCCCAACACCTCATCCAAACACGCCACCAGAAAATCCGAATCCTCAACCGTCAAACACATCGGCGGCTTGATCCGCAACACATTGCCATAAAACCCCCCCTTCCCCAGCAACAACCCCCGCACCCGCGCTTCCTCCAATACCCGCGCCGTCTCCGCCGAAGCCGGTTCCTTCGTCGCTCGATCCCGCACCAGCTCCACCCCCAGCATCAAACCCATCCCCCGCACCTCCCCGATCAGCGAAAGCCGATACATCAGCCCCACCAGCCCCCCCTTCAGCCGACCGCCCACCTCCAGCGCGTTCGCCTGAATCCCCTCCTCCTCGATCACCTCCAGCGTCGCCAGCCCATATGTCGCCTGCACCGGATTCCCGCCAAACGTATTAAAGTGCAGTTTCCCCGTCAGCGCCTTCGCAATCTCCGGCGTCGTCGTCACCGCACCCAGCGCCGTCCCATTCCCGATCCCCTTCGCCATCGTCACCAGGTCCGGTACCACGTCCCAGTTCTCGAACCCCCAATACTTCGTTCCTGTCCGCCCGAACCCGGTCTGCACCTCGTCGGCAATGCACAGGCCCCCGGCCTTGCGAACCTCCTCATAGGCAACCTGAAAATACTCCTTCGGCGGCACCACCACCCCGCCAACCCCCATGATCGGCTCGGCGATGAATCCCGCCACCTGTCCCGACGTCGAAAACTTGATCAACTCGCCCACGTCCCGCGCGCACTTCACATCGCATGAGGGGTACTCCAGCCCAAGCGGACACCGGTAGCAATACCCCGGCATCGCGTGATGCACCCCGAAACCCTGCGGCAAAGCATATTTCCAGTTCGACTGCCCCGTCAGCGCCATCGTCGTCTGCGATCCGCCATGATAGGCATTCCGCAGCGCAATCACGTCAAACCGACCGGTATGCATCCGAGCCGTCAGCAGGGCCATATCATTCGCCTCGCTGCCGCTGTTGGTGAAGTACGTCACCTTCAGATCGCCCGGCATCTGCTCGGCCAGTTTCTTTCCATATTGCCCGACCGTCGGATGAATATAGATCGTCGTGGTATGCTGCAACCGCCCAACCTGCTCCCGCACTCGCTCCACGATCTTCGGATGGCAGTGCCCCACCGAGACCGTGACGATCCCCGCGAAGGCATCGAGATACCGCGTCCCCTTCTCGTCCCAAAGGTACTGCATGTGCCCCTCGACAACCATGAGCGGGTCTTTGTAATACTGGATCAGGGCAGGCGTCAGATATTCCTGCCGCAGGGCCAACACCGCGCCGGCATCAGGCCCGTCATAGGTCGCCGGCGTATGCTGACAGACAGGAAGGGAGAGCGCTTTCGAAGTAGTGGACATAGGGTTCATCCTTTCGGTTACGGAATATTACAACCCATTGTCCAAATTTACCCCCGCCAAGTCAAAACCCCGACGAGCCACGGCCTCCAGTCCGTGCGGCCGGGTGGCACACCCAAGGCCGGGTGCCATGCTTACACGTCACGGCCTCATCGTGACGGGTAAGCATGCACAACACCACCCCCCCAATCGTCAATCCGCAATCCGAGATCGCCAATCCACTATCGCAAGATAC
>JBHHUV010000184.1:0-5904 GCA_046754005.1 Phycisphaerae bacterium
TCCGTCGCCGGGCAAGGCCCCCGACGGAACCTCGATGATCCCGCTGACGCCCCGCGCCGGCAGGCCCGCCGCCCGCGCCAGCGCCGCCAGCAGCACGCCGTGTTCGGTGCAGTCGCCCCGGCGTTGCCGAACCACCGCCGAGGCCGTGGCGAAGCCGACGTCCATACCCTTGTCCGTGATGTAGTCGGTGACGAACTTCCGAAGGGCGTCCGCCTTCTCGGCGGGTGTCTCTTTCCCACGAACGGCCCGCCGCGCCAGCCGCCGGAGCTTCCGATCGCCCGTGTCGCACATCGTCGAGGCCTCCAGGTAGGGCTGGATCGACTCGGCCACATCGGACGCGGCGACTTCCTTGCGAATCTTCTTCCAGTCGAGCCGCCGGATCGTCACGATCGCCTCTCGATCGTTGACCCGCTCGACGTGCTGCATCGCCGTATCGGGCAGATCGGGCAACCGCTGTTTCGCACCCGCCTTCAGCCGAAGCCGAAGCCGCACTTCTCGTGCACCGTATCCGATCGGCTTCTCGACCGAGACCAGCGTATTCAAAAACATCTCCGGCGGTGCCCCCCGCTTCAGTGCCTCGGCCTTGCTCGTCTGATACATGCGCAGCTTGATCACCCCCATGTCCAGAGTGATGACGACGGGAGTGAAATCGTCGTCGACCCAGTTGTCGGCATCGAGCGTGATATCCCCCAGCATCGCCGCCGCCCCGCCGACAGCCGGTTTTGCCGCACCCTCCTTGGGGGCCTGCAGCTTCATGGAGGTGGTGATGCGAGTCAGCGTGCGCGTCTTGCCCAGAATCTCGATCGGCTCCTTCCCGTGAACCTCGAGCGTCACATCCAGCGGACCCTCGGGCCGGAGCGACGGCTCATACACCTTGCACGTGTACTTCGTGCCCTTTTCCAGACCGTGTTCCTGCTGGAGCCGCATGAGGCCCCATGAAAACTTGATCTCCGGATCGAATGGATACGTCTCCCGGCTCTTCTCGACCCCGTATTGCTTGGTAATCAGCGTGAGCGTGCCATCCTGAATGATTCCCGTCTGAGTCTGAGGCTCCATCCCGAATGCGAGGGAGTGCTCGAACCCCAGCGGCCGGCCGTCCAGCGTCTCCCGCGAAGTCTGGATGGCGGTCGCCTTCATGACCGCATCCGCCCGGCGGATTTCAAACTTGATCGTGGACTTCGAATGAACCTCTCGACCGACACGTTGCAGAACGGCGTACATGTGTCCACACGGACGATATTCCTGGGTTCGTGGCTCTTGCAGGGCGACAACGTACCATTGTTCATCGAAATCCGGCGGATCAAGCGGAGCCGCGTCGATGGACACAGGGACTGCAAGAAGCCCCACATTGAACAGGACAACCCCAATAATCGATCTGAGAATGTTCATTATCGCTCCTGCTGGTTTTCGTGATGCCTGGATGCGTGCTGGGTGTGTGACGAAAAACTCCGTCAGCCTGTTCAACGATCTACGAAGCCCGCCTTTTCAGCAAGGATAACAGGTTCCCACAACATCGACATCGACCCTCAAGCCTCCGGTGAATCACACCAATGCGGCCCGGAACACAGAATCACCCAAGAAGAGGGACCGATAAAATGTGCAGTATCCAATGCCCCTCAATCCGAAAAGGCCATTTCCCTAACTCATTACAATAAAACAGCTTACAATAACTTTTGGCGTTTTTTACCCAATATGACCGGACATTACGGACACATTCGACCGATTGACCGATCCCCGCCGGCCGGTATCATCCCACTATCATGGAAGATTCAATACGAAACCCAACAATCTCCGTTTCCCGACCGATCCACAAACCCAACCGCGCTCTCACGATCTCACGATCCTGCCTCTGCCTGGCGGCGCTGGTCTGGCTATCCGCCTGTCAGCGACCGGCGGCGCCCGAAGGGATCACCTCCGCCGCCCTGGCGGACGAGACCGAACTGGATTCTCTCTGGGACACCACGCTCGCCGTCCTCCGGAAGCACGATTTCGAACCGGACCGGCAGGACCGCGCCAACGGCATCATCGAAACCAAACCCACCACCAGCAAACAGTGGCACGAGCCCTGGCGACAGGATGTCGCCGACCGCTACAGTCTGATCCAGGCCTCGCTCCACACCACCCAGCGACGGGTGACGGTTCGATTCGTCCGGGATGCCGGTTGGTCGATCGAGGTCCAGGTCGATGTCTATCGGTTGACGACGCCGGAAACGCAGATCACCTCCGCATCCTCCGTCCTGCACGCCTTCACCGGTGCCCTGCCCACGACCGAGGGTCGCACCTACAAGAGCGGCCAATCGCCGGAGCGCTGGGTCCACCTCGGCCGGGATGGTGCAATGGAAGATCGCCTTCTCAACCGAATACTCGCCTCCGCGGATGTGATGAGCGAATAATGCGCGGCAGAGGGTGAAATCATCCAGTCGCTACCTTGAATTCTCCCTCCCGCTTGAAGAACTGCCCGATCGCTCCTACCCTATGCGTATGGCCCGGCGCGAAAAAATCACCCTATCGACCCTCCTTGCGATGAAACGCAAACAGCGGCCCATCTCCATGCTGACCGCATACGACTACCCAAGCGCCCAGGTCGAGGAGGCGGCGGGTGTGGATTGTATTCTCGTCGGCGATTCCGCCGCCCAGGTCATCCTCGGATACGACTCCACCCTCCCCATCACCCTCGATTTCCTCGTCACCCTCGCTACAGCCGTCCGCAAGGGGGCCCCCAACGTCTTCCTGATCGGCGACATGCCCTACCTCTCGTTCAACGTCAACGCGGAGGATGCCATCCGAAACGCCGGCCGCTTCATGGCCGAGTCGGGTTGCGACTGTGTGAAAATCGAGGGGGATGCCCGTATCGCCGAGACCGTCCGGCTCATGTCGGCGGCGACGATCCCCGTGATGGTCCATCTCGGTCTCCGGCCCCAGGCCGTCCACCAGTTCGGCGGCTATCGCGCACAGGGGCGAAATGCTGCCACCGCCCAACAGTTGATCGACGACGCAATGGTCATGGAACAGGCCGGTGCCTGTGCCCTACTTCTCGAGGCCGTACCGCCGGAACCCGCCAGGATCATCGCCGAATCGACTCGGTTGCCGGTCATCGGCTGTGGCGCGGGGCCACACTGCGACGGGCACGTTGTGGTATTGCACGACATGGTCGGCATGACCGAGACTCGCTTGCCACGGTTTGTGAAACGCTACGCCGAACTGCGAAATACCCTCCGGACGGCGGTGGAGGCCTACGTCGCGGACATCCAGCAAGGGGCCTATCCGTCGGAGGAGCATTGCTACCGGATGGACGATGGAGAGACGGAAAAGTTGAAACCCCCTGTTTCATGAGATAATCCCCAAGATCCGACAGGATTGGATCTTTCCAAAGTGGAATCCCGGCAGGAGGGAATCTGTTATTGAAAAAAATGGGTTTTTTGCATGAAAATGCGGAAAATCTTCCAAAGAGCGGAATTTCTCTTGGCATTATTGGGATAAGTCCGGTTATACTCGGTGGATAATAGGTGAGTGGTTGAGGGCAAACATGGGTGAAGTGGACCTGAGCGACTCACCCGGGTTGCGAACGGTTACCCTCCCCTGATGATGCGTAGGTGAGTTGTAAGAACGATTCAGTCACTGGATCTTGAGGCAACGTGCGGAGATATGATCGCGCTCGTCTCGTATCCGGTTTTCGGTGGCGTGAGGAGATCACCAACTTGGCAGGCAGCAAAGGCGTGAAAATTACGATTGTGGTTGTGGCATTTGCGGCCGCCGGCGCAATCTATGTGACGACGCAGGGCAATCCCGAGTCGCCCCGCGAGCCGGAAGATGTCCGGCTTGTGGATTTGGTGTGTTTGGAGACGGGAGAGCACATCCAGAAGACACCGGAGGAATTGAAACAGTTCGAATCATCGAAGCCCAGACGAGGCGGCCGCAGGGGTATGCAGACACCGGAGGCGGACGCTCGAACCGTTTATCCCATTGCGGATTGCGGCGAGGGCGGGGCCGTTCTTGCGAATCGTTGCCCGAAATGCGGCGGATATTACGCCTCGGAAGATTCAGAGGGTAAACCGGCCACATGCGAGAGTTGCCCATGAACCGAGTCGAGTCGTCTTCCGACCGATGCGCGTTTGAACGTTTTATTGAATTTGTGCTAAAGGGTTCGGTTTGTACGCCAGTGGAGACTGGGATTCCGAATCGTTGATATTCAGGCAGAGCCGAGAATTATGAACAGCCGGCGTCGAACACGGATGGCCCGGCATGGAACGCCCCTTCGGCGGCAGGAGTTGATGATATGAAACGAGGCAGAGGTGGTTTTACTCTGATAGAATTGCTGGTTGTGATCTCCATCATCGCGGTGTTGATTTCCATCCTTCTACCGGCCCTGGGCGCCGCGAAGGAAACGGCCAACATCTCCGCATGTCTGAACAATCTACGCAACATCAGCGGTGCTGCGCAGTATTACCTGGACGATCAGGATGGTCGGCCCAACCTTCCCTGGCACCTGGGTTTCGACTACTCAGGCTATAGCGCGTCGGTCGCCTCCGAGTTTATCTATGGAGGCTTTCAAACATCGATTCAGCACCCCGATTACGGCAACGGCGATTGGTTTGTCTATCCCACAGAGATTCGACCCTTCTCGCCATACCTGGCCCAGGGCTCCGCGGGTCGCCAACCGGTCAAGACCTACATCTGCCCCTCGGACAAGTCCAACACGACACCCCTGGTTGGCTCTGTAACACCCCCGATCGTGGTGGACGCCTTCTCCTCCTGGCAGGTCAACGGCAACAGCTTCCCGATCAACTGGTACTGGAACGAGGATCCGCAATACGGTGTGAATTACAGCCTGCCTGCGATGAGCTCCGCCGGAGCCAAGATGCTGCACGAAAAAGTCGGCGGTACGGCCGCAAAGTTCATCATTTTCATGGAAAACACGATGAACTCCTACATGCTGAACGCTCGTCCCAGCAGTGGCCATTTCGGCGCCAGTCCGCTTCAGACGCTCGGAATCGGCTGGCACCGCAAGTTCTCCAAATACTCCATGGCCTTCCTCGACGGCCATGCAGAGTATCGATTCATTGATACCCGCTTTACAGACGGTCCGGGCTACAACACATGGCCTGAACGGCCGTAAAGGCCGCTGGGAGACGACGAATCGAGTCTTCTCGTGTCTGATATACGTGTCTGGGCGGGAGTGGGTGGTTGGTCGCGTTCTGCTATTGCCGGGTCGTGGCGGATGAGATATCGGAAAAGACTGCGGGCCCTCTGTTGGGGGACTATGATCCAAGGATCCGTGGTGTTCTGGATAGTGCGGTGGGCTTAGCGGGGCGTTCATATTTTGATAGATCCGGTTGACTTTTCTCGGTGGATTCCCATATTTCCGTTGCCCGATGTGGTGCTGATGCCAAAAGCGGTTCTGCCGCTCCACGTCTTCGAGCCGCGCTACCGGGCGATGACACGTGACACACTGGCCGGAAACCGCATGATTTCCATCGCCCTGCTCAAGCCGGGTTATGAATCGCGGTATCACACTCTGGATGTTGCCATTCATCGAGAGGTCTGCGTCGGCCGCGTCCTTCGGGAGGAGCGTTTGCCCGATGGTCGCTACAACCTTCTCCTCCAAGGGGTGACTCGGGCCGCTATTCTGGGTGAAAACACCGAACTGAGCTATCGTCGTGGGCGACTCAAACCGATCCGGTCGATCGAAATGCAGCCAGACGTCGAGTGCGCATTGAAACGGGAACTGCGCGGCATGTTGCGAAGCCCGTCTCTTGTGACGCTGGCGCGGAAAGCAAACTGGCTGGAGCTGTTCAAGTGCCCGGACTTTACGTTTTCTGATGTGGTGGATGTGCTCGCTTCGGCGGTTCTACCTTGCGCGGAGGAGAAGCAGCGTTTTCTGTCGGAGCCGCGTGTGGAGGCGCG
>JBHHUV010000185.1:0-5850 GCA_046754005.1 Phycisphaerae bacterium
GGGTTCAGTTTGGCCTGCCGCAGTCGGCATGTGACAATGCCCTGGGCACATTCAGTTTCAGCCCGACGCGGGAAGGCAGGCTGGTGATCTGGTTTCATGATCCTGTGGACACGCCGCCACCGACTGCGAAGCTGAGTAATGATATCGGACTGTCGATCGTGTCCGCGGGGGTGTGCCCGGATCCCGGCAATCCACCGCCATTGACCGAGTGCAATCTTGTGCTGACACAGCCTGACTCGGCCCATGCCGTGACGGTTGTCGTCGACTTTACGGCGCCGGTGATGATCGTTCCGGGCGATGTGACTCTCGCATTGGGTGATGATGATCAGCCGAGTGGCACCGGTCAGGCGATAGTCACGGACAACTGCGATCCGACGCCATGGGTCAATTTTGATGACAGTATCGTAGTGGGCCCCTGTCCACGAAAATCGGTGATCACACGAACCTGGACGGTGACGGATGCCTGTGGCAATACCGTCTCACGGGACCAGATCATAACGGTGCTGGATGACACAATGGACTGTCAATCCAACGGGATACCGGATGCCTGTGAGGTTCCTCCATTCGGTACTGAGGCGGATTGCAACCGAAACGGTGTTCCGGACTCATGCGAAATGGACTGCGATGGGAACGGGACTCCGGATTCGTGTGATATCGATCCAGTCGATCCCGATGGCGACGGGGCCGTCAGCCCGGATTGCAACGGCAATGGTGTACCCGATCCGTGCGATCTCGCCTCGGGTGCGAACGAGGATTGTAACGACAACGGGATTCCGGATGTGTGTGAATCAGATGTTGATGGAGATGGTGTCATCGATCCTTGCGATCTCTGTCCGGGGATCGCGAATGCAAATCAAAAAGACACCGATGGCGATGGCGTGGGGGATGTCTGTGACAACTGTCCGACCATAGCGAACGCCCAGCAGGTTGACCGGGATGGGGATGGCATCGTCGATGCATGTGAGGAGCGGGCAGGTTTTGATACACCCGCTCCTGATTGCGGGGAAGGTGCGTGTGGAACGGGGACCGGCATGGCCTTGCTCATGATATTTTTCGGCTGCATGCGGACTCACAGCCGGCGGCAAGTGCGGGGTATCAAGTTGAAACACCACCGGTAAGGATGATGTGCGTGATACCGGGCGATGGTAGTGAAGACAGTTCTGGCGATTCTGTAGAATCAGAGCATGTCCACTGATATCTGAGTTGTCTGATCGATATTTAATTGAAATGCGGTTTGCAATTTTTTTTTCTTGGTGTATGCTTTGAACAGGTTGGGATCTGGTCTCGCGATGCGCTCCGAGGCAGGACCGGTTCCAGAGATGAACGAATAAGCAATACGACGCCCGTTCCCAGAGCGGTCGGGCATTGGAGATCGGAGCCATGACTTGTTTCATTCACAATCGCATATTTGCACCCTGTCACACTGGATGCCCATCCGGTTAGCTTGATCCTGGAACGACCAAGCCCCGAAGGCTGCATTCTTGTGGCCCGCGGGGCTTTTTTTGTGGTCGGCCACGCTCACTGAATACACCGTGGCGACCCTGAAGGGTGGCGGTGCGCGCGGAATGTGCGTGTGCCTTGTCATGATGAGAAATGATGAGTCAGACAGTCAGAAAAACCTTAAATGATCTTGAAACAACAGAATAGTACTCAGAAGAAGATGACCCAGAAGACTAAAAAGATAAAAAGCCTGACAAGCATCCTTGAACCGTGGTTGGAATTGGATCTGACCGCGGCAGCCAAGGCTGGGACGCTCGAGCCTGCATATGAGATTGACGATCTTGTCGAACGGGTCGGCTGTCTGCTGGAGATAGGCCGAAACCCGGTGCTGTTGGGGGATTCCGGTGTGGGGAAGACCGCGGTGGTACACGAACTCGTGCGCCGAGGCCTTTCCGGGGAGGGTCCCGCGCGCCTGCGGCGGACGCGTGTCCTGCAGATATCGCTCCAGCGGCGAGCCTCGTCGTTGAAGGATACGTACCTGATCTGCGAGGAGATGCAGAAACTCGTCGAGGCCCTGCGCCGCACAACCCGTAGGCTTGCGCTGTTTATCCGCGATCTGTCCCTGGCCTATGAATACGATCTCGAACCGCAGCTCGCCGCACTGGCCTACGCCTTTCGCGGACCGCTGATCGGCGAGGGGACCGAGGCCGACGTGACGACTCTATTAGAATCTGATCCATGCCTGCGACAGCACTTCATGACGGTACGGATCGACGAGCCGAGCTTCGACAAATCTCGCGTCATCCTCCGATCGTGGGCACAGGGACGACGCGAGACCACGGGTCAGATCTTCTCGACAAGCGCAGTTGAGCAGGCCCTGCTGCTCTCACATCGATTCCTCACGCGGGGGCGACTGCCGCGCAAGGCGATCGAGATTCTGGATCAGAGTGCGACTCTCGCATCTGATGAACCGAGCGTCACGGAGAAGGAAGTGTTCGAGCGATTCTGTATGATCAACAGAACGCCGCGCGTTCTGGTGGATCCAGCGATACCGCTCGACATCGATCGGTTGAGGCAACAATTTACCGATCGCGTCGTGGGTCAGGATGATGCGATCGATATCGTCACGCGCATGATCAGCGTCATCAAGGCGGGGCTCTCGGATGATCGGCGACCCCTCGGCGTCTTTTTGTGGACCGGGCCGAGTGGTGTGGGTAAGACTTATGTGGCTCAGTTGCTGGCGGAGCACCTGTTTGGGCATCGCGACCGAATGGTCCGCCTCAACATGGCGGACTATCAGCAGGCGACTGATGCCGGCACGTTGTTTGGGCAGCCAGGCAGCCGATATATTCGCCAACAATCGGGAGTTCTCACCCGGCGTCTGATGAGCATGCCATTCGGAATCTTGCTGCTCGATGAATTTGAGAAGGCGCACACGTGTGTACACGATCGATTCCTTCAGATGTTCGATGAAGGCTCGTTCATCAACGGTGAACACGAGATCGTTTCGTGTCGTTCGTGGATCCTGGTGGCGACGTCGAATGCCGGCTGGGAACCCATGCCGGGTTCGAGTCTGGGGTTTACGGCCGGCGATGTGATGACTCGGCGCACCCGAGCCGACATCGCCATGGAGCGCTACTTTCGCCCCGTGTTGCTGAATCGATTCGATCGAATCGTTCACTTCCTGCCGCTCGAGATGGATCACTACAGAATGATCGTCGATCGGGAGATCGAGCGATTGGGCGATCGAATCGGCATCGAGCAGCGCCGGCTGAACCTGCACACTCATGAGGGTGTGGTCGACTGGATCCTGAGCCGGGGGGACAACCGCGATCAGGGCGTCCGTTTTCTACGGCGGATGATCGAGAGCCACGTGACCAGCGCGCTGGCCGATCTGATTGTAAGAATGAATCCACCTCCGGGATCGAGCATGACGCTGGAGGTGGAGAATGACCGGATTGTCGCCCGAATGACGGGATGCGAGGAGCCCCGGGATGTTCCCGGTCAGGATCGCCATGCGCCCCAAACAGGGGTGTATTGCAGGCCGCCGATGGAGGATTGATTTTCCGCACGATCACAATAACAGAAAATACGTGTGTCCTGTCACACGCGTCATGTGCTCGTACTCACAGGATAGATACTGATGGATGGGCGTAGGCAAATCAGCGATCCTGCTATCCAGATCTGTGTATCACCATTGCTCATGGTAGTTTATGGCCACAATCCACTTGATTTCAGAGAATGCCGGAGATGGCGGCACGAGACTTGCGGTATACATTTTAGGGCAGCCGATAATGCCTTGGATGTCTCCGGACGTATCCGTTTCTGCGTCGGCAGAGTTCTTGATGCGTTCTGGCGAGCATCCCCCTTATGACCCATCGGTCGCATCCTGTAAGGAAACGGAGGCCCACCGGTGATAGAGACTTGGGGAAGCAGCTTTTTTTCGGTAGTCAAATGTCACAAGTAGTCGATAACTTGGAGTTACCAATGAAGACATATGGATTGATCATGACAGTTTACGGAATGGTCCTGGTGTTGGCCGTGGCGACCATGCTCGTTTTGGGTGGCTGCGACTCACAGGGAGGTGCCGGGTTCCTCGGATCTGCAGCTACGGGGCCGGTTACGACGTACGGCCCCTTGTTTGATGAAGATAGCAGCTTTGGAGATACCGATACCGGCCGTCGTGTCGGTAACGATGAATGCCGTTTGCGGGGTCAACTGGATGGCGTCTCACACCAATTGCTGTCCTCAGGAAAGGCATCCTACGAAAAGCGTGGGAATGTTCGACGATTGAGTGTGCAGGTCGAGGACATCGACATTTCGCTCGCTGGGCAGACTGCGACCGTGATTGTCGGCGGCCAAGTCAGTACGTCCTTGAACACACGTGTCCCGATCGTGTGTCCCGGCGGGGCAGCCTGCCTGCTCGGTGGGTTTGACCTGAATCTCGATTCCCGACAATTTGATGTCGTACCCGACTTTACCGGAAAGTTGAACTGCGCGGACGCCGCGATCAAGGTCACCGTACTGGACGAACTCGGCAGGCAGATCGTAACCGGCATGATGACAATCAATTAGTCCAATCGAACAGCTTGCATAGAATCGCCCGTCGTCGCGCCCCGCGCGGCGGCGGGCTTTTTCGTAACATGTCTCTCTGTACCAAGCGAGCCGAGTGATGCAACCGACCGAAGGAGCACGAATACCGGACAAGGGAGTATGTCGTTAGGCGACTCTGGAATATGGACTGGCAGTTTGAAAAAGCTGCACACGACTTCGCTCTATCCCAACTGGGCCATGACTTCGTCGGGCATGTCGAAATTGCTGTAAACCTGTTGCACATCGTCGTGATCTTCGAAGGCCTCGAGCATTTTGAGGATCTTCTCACCCGTTCGTGCATCGACCGTGACGGTTGAGCCGGGGATCTTGGTGATCTCCCCGGTCTGTGTGGGAATCGACTTTTCGGCCAGGGCCTTCTTGACCGCGTCGTAGGCGGTGGGTTCGCAGGTGACCTGGATTACATCGTCCTCTTGAATGACGTCTTCCCCGCCGGCCTCGAGGGCGATTTCCATCAGGGTATCCTCGTCGGCATCGGTGGCGTTGACCGTGAAGACACCTCGGGTCGTGAAGTTCCAGCCCACGCAATTGACCGCCCCCATGTTGCCGCCGGCCCGCTCAAAGATCTTCTTGATCTCCGGTGCCGTCCGGTTGGGATTATCCGTGAGGGCATCGACGATGATGGCGACACCACCGGGGCCGTAGCCTTCATAGACAGCGGGGACAAATTCGGCCCCGCCCAGATCGCCGGTGCCACGCTTCACGGCCTTGTCGATCGTGTCGTTGGGCATGTTGGCCTCGCGGGCCTTGTCGATGGCGTAGCGCAAAGTGAGGTTCATGGCCGGATCGCCGCCGCCGGTCTTGGCGGCGACGATGATGTTGCGGGCCAACTTGCTCCAGAGCTTGCCGCGGCGGGCATCATTGGCGCTCTTCTTGTGCTTGATGTTGTTCCATTTGCTGTGACCGGCCATGGGGGTTCCTCGCTGTGTCTAATCGGCGGCGGGTGTCGGCCGAAAGTGGGTGATGCGTTCGTGGATATTGTATCACACTCTGGTGCGAAGGCACGCAATTCAGGACGACGCTGGGTTGTGTGGGTCCATGACAGTTCAGGCGGGATCTTGGCGCAGCACAGTCCGGCGAAATCCGCCCCGGAGGGACAAAGGAGCGTTGGCACGGGTGGATCGCTGTGAACACGGTCTTTTCCCGTTCATCTCTTCGTCTTGGGCGCAGGCACGGTGCCCTCGCCCTTTCAGGGCGAGTTGATGAAGGACTACGCACCTTTATCCACGGGTTCCGCTGCGCTCCACCCGTGGCCATGCGCCTGCGCTCCTTCGGAGCGGAATGGTCGTCCTCCGGAGC
>JBHHUV010000186.1:0-5811 GCA_046754005.1 Phycisphaerae bacterium
GTTCCGCTGCGCTCCACCCGTGGCTATGCGCCTGCGCTCCTTCGGAGCGGAATGTTCGCGTGGAACAAGTGGTACACGAGGATAGCACTGCTTGAAGCAGTGGCACACGGGGACTGCACTGCTTGAAGCGTGGGCACACCTGTTATTCGGCACACGATCAGCAGATGGGTCTGATGACCCATCCTACTGGACTTGCTCGACGACCCCACACTCCTCCAGAAACGCGGACAGCGTCTCCGCCGCGACCTCGTTCCCTCGTCGGGTCGGATGACAATAGTCGATCAAATACAACCTGGCCGTCTCTGCGCTCGGCGCTGCTTTGTTCAGATATACGGGCAGCAAGTCTAGAAACGGCACGTTGTATTTTCCACAGATCTCTCGGAGTTCCATCTGCGGTACGTTGGCAACACCGGCGTCCGCGAGCTGGAGATCGATCGGAAAACAGACCACCACGAGGGCGACTCCGCGTGCTCGGCAGGCCTCGATGATCCGAGTCAGATAGGTCTCTACAAATAACGACGCTCGTCGAACCCAATCCGTCGACGGACGCGTGAGAAGCTCGCGCATGCTGAGCCGCTTATCGTGCAGGGAAACGTCCTCCGTAATCGGCGTATCGTGCAGGCGCCGGCCCAGCCACTTCACCGCGCGACCGATTCCGCTCCAATGCGATTTCGGCCGAGTCCCCAGCAATTCGTGCCGGAGGCCTCCCTTTGATGGACTTGCCGGATCAAACTGGAAGGTCCAATCGTTCAGGCAAATCTGCAGGATGACAAGCTTCGGATCGAGACCGAACCCTTCGTTTATCAACAGGTCATACTCCTGCCGTGTGTCGTAACCGGCGACACAGGCATTCAGCGTCACCCAATTCAGTTCCGGTCGCCGCGCGTTCAGCAGGTCCACGGCCTTCGTCACGCAGGCCGTCTTCGCCGGATGGTAATACCCGAACCCCACGGAATCACCCAGTGACAGGACGCGCGGACCCTCGCCGATCCGCCTTATGGGTCCGGTCTCGTCGATCCTCAGGCCGTGCCAGTCGACCCGGGCCTTCGTGATGCCGTCGGCCCCGATCAGAATCGACTCGGAACCGGGAATGTGGGTCCAACCCCGAACGGGGTGCGGCTGATAGAGCCGGTCCGATGGCAAGGGGGGAGGCAGAACGACCTCGAGGATCAATTCGATCGAACCCAGCATTCCCAATGTGCATACGAGCAGGATGACCCGCGCGGCCGCGATCGAAAAATTAGACCTTCGTCGTATTATAAACGCGGCCGAGGCGCCGAGCAGACAGAATACCCCGTGTCCCAACATCGCATAGAAGATCGGCGCGTAGCGGGATGCGTCGATTTCGATGGAATCGGAAGCCAGATTGATCAACAAGGACAAGACAAATGCCACGATGCCCGAATACACCGCGAACGCCCCGAACATCATCGTCGCCAGGCGACCGGCCCGATTCGCGGGCGAGCAGAACTCCTCGCCGTTTGAACGTGTGATATCAGGGGGCATCAATATCCTCGCCTCTCGATCCGGAAGGTGACGAATTCGTCGGCGCGGGGGGAGGATGTGGATCGCCGAAGCCGCGTGCCAGCGCCTCCGCGGCTACTCTTTCGGCTTGGCCTTGACGGGAAACGCGGGACGCTCGGGCAGGGTCATGGGGTCCGAGACCAGCTTTTCGAGCAATCCGGCTATGGCTGCTTCGAGTTGGGCATCGCGCCCCTTGATCACGTCGCCGGGCATGTTCTGCACCTCGGTGTCCGGCACGACGCCGTGGCCCTCGATCAGCCAGCGACCGTCGAGACCGTAGGGCGCGAACTGCGGGGGTGTTGTGGTTCCACCATCAACCAGAAGCTGGTGAGGCTCGATCCCGACGGCGCCGCCCCAGGTTCGCATCCCGATCAAGTGGGCGAGGCCCTTCAGCTTGATGGCCTCGGCGAAGTATTCGCCATTGCTTCCCGTGTCTTCGTTCATCACGACGAAGATGTGCCCGTGGAATACCCGCTCGGGATTGCGTACGAACTTCCCTTCGCGCGGCTGTGTGAGGGCCCAGATCTTTCGCTCGAGCCGGTCGATGATCATGTCGCCGACGAAGCCGCCGCCGTTGTACCGAATGTCGATGATCAAGGCGGGGCGTGCGTGAACCGGATAGAACGCACGGGCGAACTCGATCAGCCCCGGCTCCATCATGTCGGGCAGGTGGACGTAGCCGATGCGCCCTTCTCCGGCCTGCTCGACGAAGGCCCGGTTTCGTTCGACCCATTCTCGATAGCGGATCGCCCGCTCGCTGCCGATTGTCTTCACGCGGGTGATCGTGGCACCCTCCAGCTTCGGTTCGTCGGTGGTTGTCAGCCGTACCACGCGATTCGACCTGTTTTCCAGAAGCCGGTAGGGATTGTCGGGACGCCGGACTTCGACGCCGTCGATCGCGATGAGATAGTCTCCTGCCTTGATCGAACAGCCCGGCGCGCGCAGGGGTGATCGTTCGCCATCGCGCCAGTTGTGGCCCGGGATGATGTGGGCGATTCGATAGTAGTCGGATTTCGGATCGGCTTCGAAATCGACGCCCAGCAGGCCGGTTGAGACACGCGTTGCATCATTTTTGACATCGCCGCCGTAGACATAGGTGTGGCCCGCGTTGATCTGACCGATCATCTCGCCAATCAGGTAATTGAGATCACTGCGATTGCCGCAAAAGGGGACGAATCGGCGGTACATCTCGCCGACTGCATTCCAATCCACGCCGTGCATACCGGGATCGTAGAACCAGTCTCGCTGCACTCTCCATGCCTCGTTGAATATCTGTAGATACTCCTGCTTGCGGTCGATTTTGATCTTGACCGATCCGAGGTCTACTTTTCCGTCGCCGACGTCGGCCTTCTTTCCCGCGTCCACCACGCCGTAGGTCGAACCGCTGCGATAGACGAGTTTTTTGCCGTTGGCGGACAGGTGGTAGTTGGCGATGCCGGAGAGCACCTTTTTCGGTTTTCGCTTGTCGGCGTCTGACTCATCGGTCTTGTAATAGTACACGTCGAGTCTGCCGCCGGTGTGGTCGTTCACGGTCTGGTATTTGAGAAACTCGCGATTGTCTTTTTTCATGTAGAGAAAACCCTTTTCGATCGCTTCCAGGCGGAAATAGTTCCCCGCGGGGATGCCCTCGACGGCGATCGTCCGGCGTTCGAAATCGGCCGTGTCGATTTTGCTGCCTGATTTCGCCTCGTCGACGGCCGGCTGGGTGACCGGCAGTTTTTCGGTCGTCTCATCCGCCTCTTGCGCGTCGTTCGCCGTCGATTCCAACTCGACATCCGAATCCTTCGGTGCGAACGGCGACGGTTCGCCCGACTTCAGGATCACGAGATAAGGGCGGCAGACGTCGCTGAAGGTGTGGTTCTGGTCAATCATCCCCATGATCGGTTCAAGTGTTCGATCGGAGAGAAAATAGAGATAGCGCCCCTTTGGGTCAAACGAGGGGCTGAAGTCACTGAATCGATCGTTGGTTACTCGGTAGGATCTGCATTCGTTGATCGAAAAAAGAAAGATGGATTCGTTCAGATCGGCCTCCATCTTGGTATAGGCGATCCATTTTCCATCGGGCGACCAGACATAATCCTGGATGCCCCATCGGTCCCACGCATCGTCGTATTGCCCCTGATCGACGAGACGCCCCACACCACTGCCGTCAACGTTGATGGTACGCAGCTTCATGTATTTGTCCGCGAAGGCGAGTTGTGTTCCATCCGGAGACCAGGCGGGTTGCAAGAGAAATCCTTTGCCGCCCTTGGTTAGCTGGCGCCAGGGTTGCGTTCCCCTTGCGTCGACGAGATAGATTTCCTCCTCGCCGGTGCGATCGGAGATGAACGCGATCCACTTACCATCCGGCGACCAGGTTGCGTTTTTCTCTCGGCTGTTTGATGTGGCGGTCAGGTTGACCGGCTCACCCACCTTGACAGGGACATGGACGATCTCGCCGCGGGTCTCCAAGACCATCCGCCGAGCCTTGGGGGAGAGGCCGAAGGAGCCGGCATGTCCGCTCGCCTGCTCATAGGCGGGACGCAGCCGTACAAGATCGGTCGGGATGTTGATCTCGATCTTCCGAAAATCCCCGGTCTTCAAGTCGAGCAAATGGAGGGATTCGGCATATTGATAGACGATCACATCCTTTCCGAGCGATGGGTACTTCACGTCGTAATCGCGATACGAGGTCATCGCCGTGATCTCTCCGGACGCGAGGTTGTGCCGGTACAGGTTCAGCGTGCCGAATTCTCGATCGGATGTGTAGTAGATTGCGTCGCCCCACCACATGGGATAGTTGTCGGTGCCGGGCCAATCCGTAAGGTGTCGGAAATCCCCCTTCTCCAGGCTGCCGATCCAGATGTCCTGGGCCATCCCACCGCGATAGCGCTTCCAGGTGCGCGACTCGCGGCTGATCCGGTTGTAGGCAATTTGGCTTGCATCCGGTGACAGGGCGGTCAGGCCCGCGCGATCGACCGGTAAGGGCTCGGGGAGACCGCCCTCGACGGAAACGCGATAAATCTTCTCTCCGCGGAAGGGATAGGTTCGGTGGGATCGAAACAGAATCCACTTACCATCGGGATACCAGTCGAGGACATCGTCGGACGCCGGGTGATAGGTCAGTCTCGTCGGTTCTCCGCCGCGGGCGTCCATCAGATAGACGTCGGTGCCGCCATCGTAATTGGCCGTGAAGGCGAGGCGTTTGCCGTCGGGGCTGAACTTGGCGAAACGCTCGATTCCGGCATCGTGGGTGATTCGGCAGGCATCGCCGCCATTGACGGAAACCGACCACAAGTCGCCCTCGTAGGTGAACACGATATTCTGCTGATGGACGTCCGCGAAACGCATGAGATGGCTCTCGGCGGCGGCGAAGGGTGTGAGAACACCCAAGAGACTGAATCCTGCAATGATCCGGGCAATCATGGTTTGCACCTGCGAAGTATTGTGGGTGTGTGAAACGGAAGCCATTATCAGCCGCCCATGATAACCGGAAACAGGCGGGAAGTGGGCACCCGGCGGGAAGCGCCTGCCGGGTGGTGTCCATGACAGAATCGGGTGGGATGCACCGAAAAAAGGCGAGGCCCGCTGATCTTTCGATCGGCGGGCCTCTAAAAAGCCGGCACTCACCTACTCTCGCCCATTGGGACTACCATCGGCCCCGAGGTCTTCACTACTGAGTTCGGAATGGGATCAGGTGTTGCCCCTCAGGTATATGCACCAGCCACAGCCGCGTCCGGCATCTCTGCCGAGCACGGCGCAATATTTGAATAGAGTGGGAATGCGACGAAAAAATCACGAGACCACGCCGACGTACGGCGCATCGTCGAACGCGAATCCGGTATTTCGATTCTCGAAACCGTTATTCAGCGATTCATCGATGCGACCAAGTCATCGACCGTTAGTACCAGTCAGCTGAGGACATCTCTGCCCTTACACCTCTGGCCTATCAACCTCGTCGTCTACGAGGGGTCTCTCGTCTCCGAAGAGACAGCCAAACGTTATCTTCAGGGGGGCTTCACGCTTAGATGCATTCAGCGTTTATCCTTTCGGTAGGTGGCTACCCTGCGCTGCCCCTAGCGGGACAACAGAATCACTAGAGCTACCTACAACCCAATCCTCTCGTACTAAGGTTGTCTCCTGTCACGTTTGATACGCCCACGGCAGATAGGGACCGACCTGACTCACGTCGGTCTGAACCCAGCTCGCGTACCGCTTTAATTGGCGAACAGCCAAACCCTTGGGACCGCCTTCAGCCCCAGGATGCGATGGGCCGACATCGAGGTGCCAAACCTCCCCGCCGCTATG
>JBHHUV010000187.1:0-5807 GCA_046754005.1 Phycisphaerae bacterium
GCCACAGATGCCGGCAGGGCGTTCGGTCCGCCGCCTCATGTGTCATGGACCCGACGGCATGCACGTCTTGCCGTGAGATTGAGTTTGCACTACCCTGAAGGCACGAACAAGATCCCTTGATACCCAATCAGAGTAGCATCCCCGGAAAGGGTTCAGGCCGCTTGCGTCTGCACCCCCTGATCGGCGGTCGGGAGATAGTCGAATCGCATTCATGAAGCACTCAACACAGGGAAGCCGTCTCAGCCGCGTCATCGTGGGCGCGATCGGGCTGGCGATCGTGGTATTGGTAGTCGCCGGTCTCTATCGGCGCTATTATGGTGAACCCAGACGTTTTGCCGCCGTCGACGAGGGGATTCTGTATCGTTCCGGTCAGCCCAAGCCCGGTGAGATCGGGCACCTGGTCAACCGCATCGGTCTGCGCACGTTGATCATCGCGCGAGAGGACAGCAGCGAAAATGTGCAAAACGAACTCGCCTTCGCGCGTCGGCACGGTCTGAACATCGTGCACCTGCCTCTCGTGAGCCGGACGCCGATTCCGGGTGATCAGATCGAGCGATTTTTTCAGATTGTGGACGATCCGCACTATCAACCGGCACTTGTGCACTGTTCCGCCGGTCGCCATCGAACCGGCCTGCTCTGCGCCCTCTATCGCATCGAGCGCCAGGGCTGGACACGCGATGAGGCCGTCTCGGAAATGCTTTCATTCGATCCCGATATGGATCGCAATCGGCCGATCATCCAACAACTGTCGCGGTACGAACCGGGCCGCATGTCTCGTGTGACAGGTACCGAGACGGCGGCGACCGGCGAAGGAGTCGATCCTGCTCCATGAATTCCTCCTGTGTCATATCGCACTTGATCGCGTCTTCGGAAGAGACCCTCTTCGATCTCTCCGCGCTGCTTGATCGTGTGACTGAGGGTGAAATCGGTGTGGGCTGGCTTCTGATCGGTCTGCTGGCACAGATGATTCTTTTCGGCTGTCTCGTCGCCCAGCGGATTGCGTCGAAGCGAAGGGGAAAGAACATCCTGCCGGCGTCCATTGTCTATGTGGCGCTGATCGCGATGGTGATGCTGCTGGTCTATGCCTCCGTCCGTCATGATCTTGTGTTCGTGATCGGGCAACTGATTAACGTGATCATTGCACTGCGTCTGTTGGAATGGGTGCGTAAGGGGGACGGGAAGGAAGGCGTGAGCGAGTCGAACAACTTCCCGGTTGTCGAACCCGACTCGGCCGATCGCAGCGGCTTCTTCCGGAAGGAATGAATCAGCCGACAATCCTCAGTGGTCAGTTTTCAAATCGGGCGTGGATGCCGGCGGCGGCGATCTTGCCCGCTTGCACTGCATCGACCACCTCTGCGCCCTTGCTGACGCAATCTCCCCCGCTGAAGAGACCGGGCACCGAGGTCTCGCCCGTTGCCGGATTGATTCGGACACGACCGTGATCGACTTCCAGATCGGGAATCGAACCGAGCAGATCTAGTAATGGCTCCTGACCCAGCGCCTTAATTACCATATCGGCGTTGAGGGTGAATTCCGAACCTGATACCTGTTTCAACCGAGCGCCGCGTCCCGTACCGTCGGAGGTGGTGCGAACCAATTCGAGTCCGCTGAGCTTCCCGTTGTTGCCGAGGAAGCGGACCGGGGCGGCGGAGAACTCCCATGCGATTCCGTCCGACAGCGTGAGATCGTATTCGTACTTGAAGGCGGGCATCTGGGATTCGGTCCGGCGATAGCAAATCGTCACCTTCTTCGCGCCGAGCCGGACCGCTGCCGTGGCCACATCGACCGCCGTATTTCCGCCGCCAATGACGATCACGTTGTCGCCGCATTGGCATTGATCGAGCGGCATCGTGTGGGTCTGGAAGATGAAATCCAGTGCCTCCCAGACGCCGTCGAGCGTTTCTCCTTCGATCCCCAGCGAGGCGGTTTTGCCCAGACCCACGCCGAGAAAGACCGCGTCATAATCTCCCAATAATTTTGCAACCCCCAGGCCGTCGACCGGCGTATTCAGACGAAGGTCGATTGCGCCGATGGCCTGTGCCCGATCGATCTCGGACAATGCGAATTCAGAGCCATATTTGTAGCGGGCAATGCCGTAGGTATTGATGCCGCCGGGCATGTCGCGGGCCTCAAAGACCGTGACGGCTGCCCCGAGTTTTCGCAGTTCGTGGGCACAGGTCATGCCCGCCGGACCGCTCCCGACGACGGCCACCTTTTTGCCGAGGTCCGGGGCGGCCTGAAAGAAGTGGATCTTTTTCTCGGCGGCGTCGTCGCAAGCGAATCGTTGCAATCGGCCGATCCGCACGGGTTGGTTCAGGAGGGTGTTGTCGACACAGGCCCCTTCGCACAAAACCTCGGTCGGGCAGGCCCGAGCGCAGGAGCCGCCGAAGATGTTGGCTTCGAGGATGGTTTCCGCAGCGCCGAGCGGATTCTTGTGAAGGATCTGGCGGATGAACTTGGGCACATCGATATCCGTCGGGCAGGCCCGGGTGCAGGGGGCGTCGAAACAGAACAGGCATCGCGCGGCCTCGGCGACGGCCTCGTTGTGCGAATAAGGCGGTTCCAATTCCGCGAAATTTTCGGCCAGTTGTTTTGCTCGATCACTGGATTTTGGATTGCTCATGAGGGGCCATTATACCGAACGGTTCGAGCGAATAAAGCAGGGGGGGGAACGTTGAAACGTCGAAACGTCGAAAAGTCGAAATAACAAAAACAGCAGCAACTATGGATAACACGCAACGGTATTTTGGACTGGTGCCCGGCTCATCTTGTGGGGCCGGTTGTGTATGGACGGGAGCATAGAAGATCAACCGCTCATTCTCGTATTCGCTCTCTCCACCTTTCGTGGCTGTCAATATATAAGGGGTTGTTGCACACCGGTTTGGGAACCGGCGCCGCAGGACCATTGAGATCGTTTTTCTCTGTGTGAGGATGGGCGACATCACGGTGGGGTAAGGGTTGGATGCGGGGTTCGTCTGCCGGTGATGGACAGGCGGATATTGCCGATTCGGTCGGACGATCGGCTAAACCTGCTCAGTTGAATTCATACACCGGTGCTCCGGTATCGACTCCGAACGAGTTGGAGCGACCCACTACATGTAGTGATTTCCATCGGATATGAATCTACCGGTCAGATAAATCACAGGATTGATCCGGCAGGTTATCAAGGCTGAAACGACCTGATTTATCAGGTTTTGCCCGATAAATGCGCGTCGTTGCCGGACTTGTGAATGATTCGAGATGCGATCGGACCGCGCAACATATTGTGCCCCATTCCCACGATTTTCTGTAGCTTTATGGCATTGAAAACCGATATGTCTTGTGCCGGCATGGTGGCACTCGGCGGCCTGGAGCGGCGCAGCATCTGCCGCTCGGCGGAACCGGCCTGCATGAGATATTTTCGGGCGAACCGCATGATCCCATCCCACGTAGCTTCAGTGGTGCGGATGAATCAGGCAAACCCATGAGAGGAAGAGTATGAATGATATCCATTCGGTTTCCGGACCGGCAACGGCACAGACCCTCCGAGAGTATGCCCAACAATCACACGGTCGACTCGCGAATGAGTCCGGGATAGCCCCGGGCGATCGGGTCGAGATTTCAGAATTGGCATCCGTCTTGAACCGTCTGGCGGACCTGCCCGATGAACGCGCCCGGCGGATTGTTTCCATTCGAAACGCCATTCAACAAGACACCTATGTGACCGGGGACAAGTTGGATGTCACATCGGATCGCCTGTTCAAGGATCTCTAAGTCACCAGTCATTTTACAACACTTCGAGTCTCCTCGATGAGCGGGCCGACCCGACAGGATATGGTCAGTTCGATTCATTTCGGGTGCTATTCCGGCGGCATGGAATCAAGTTCGATGAGCGCTATGGCTGGGGTTGAGTGGGTGGGCTGTATCGCCCCTACAGGGCTTGGGATGTGCGCGCATGCCGACCCAGGGCGGCACCTTCTCATTGAGCCCGCGTAGCGTGTCATGGATACCAGAGTATCCTCATGCATGGGTGCATGACAGAATCGGCGGGTGTCGTTCGGAGCTATTCCAGTAGCCAGTCACCAGTAACCAGCTAATCAGGAAGCCCGCTTTCAGCGGGGAAGCCCCGTGAACGGGGCTTGTTGGAACCTCGTTCGCTGGGATTGCGTCATGAAAGCCCGGCTGAAGCCGGCATGGAATCCGTGGATATCGGCATGGACCCCTCATGCATTGGACCATCAGTGCCGGGATTGCAACGTCATCACGCGGTTGTAGAATCTCATGTCATCATGAGTCAATCAGTTCCGTTCCTGATCCTGTTGCTGATTCCAGTCGGCCTTGCGTGTATGGATTCCGATGGCAATCGGACCACCCTCCAGCAGTGGTGGAAAAACCGTTTTGTGACGGGCAGCGAGTCTGCGGTATCGGCGTCCGAGTCGCCGGCCACCGAGCCGATCGTGGTGACCCGCGCTTCGGATTCGGAGACGGGAACCACGGACGACAAACAAGAGAACCGGACGCAAGTTGCGGATGCGACCATCGGTCCTACCTCCGGCCGCGTCTCCCGCCCGCCGCTCGGGGCCATTCGTTCCGATGCCCTGCTCATCAACAACGAGGCGATCACGGCCAGGGACATCCTCGAACCTCTTATGCCGCAGATCGAGGAACTGTCGAAGACACTGCCGGCGGGATCGTACTACGAGCGTGTCGTCGATCTGGTTCAACAGCAGCTCAAGGATACCGTTGCCCAGCGATTGATCTATCGCCGGGCGCGTCAAACCATCAACGACTCCATAGAGCCTCGGATCGACAAGGCCGTCGAACAGATGGAGCGGGAACGGATCAACCGTGAGTTCGGCGGTCTGGAAACCCGATACGCGCAGTATCTACAGGATCAAAATAAGACACGGGAAGAGGTTCGCGAGCGGCTGCGTCGTTTCGTCGTGGTCGACAGCTATTTACGGGATCAATTGCTTCCGATGATTGGCGCGCCGCGCAAGCGCGAGTTGATGAATTATTACCGGGCCCATCTCGCCGAGTTTTCGAAGCCCGAGCGGCGCGAGATGTTTCTCATCGACATTCCGTCTTATATATTTGTCGATATTAAGGCATCCCCTTCGCCTGATGCCGAAGAGAAGGCGGAGCGTGCGGCCCGGGCGTCGATCGACGTGGCCGCCGGCGCGCTGGCCGACGGGCGGCCGTTTTCCGAGGTGGCCGGCGCCTTTTCCAAAGGGCCGCATGCCGGCGATGGCGGTGCCTGGGGTTTCATCAGTTCTCCGATGGCCGGGCCCTGGAAGTTGCCGTACGAACGATTCGTCGAGATGGGCGAGGGCGAGATCAGCGACGTCATCGAGGTCGATCACGAAGTCGCCAACGGTCTGACTATGAAACGGTTTTTCATCGTCAAGGTCGGCCGGGTGGAAGGCGGTACGGTCACATCCTTCAAGGACGCCCAGCCTGAGATCGTCATGCACCTGAAGAACCAGCAATTCCAAAAGCTCAAATACGAGTTTCTGCGGAAGGAGTTCGATCGCTCCACGATCGGGGATCTGAGGGAATTTCTGCCCACGATCATGCAATCGATCCCCAGACCCACCCTGCTCACCGACTCCCCGATTGCCGACCGGTCTGAGACGCCCCGTTGATTCCTGATGGCTAGATTTCACGTTTTTTATTCGATCCATTGGGTATTGCTCGCGTGTTGTTTGTTTCGAAGTCCTTAATATGGATGAAGTTACGTCACCAAGGTCCGCTTTTCGAGCGGTGGGAATACGTGGGAATACGTGGGAAAAAGTGAGAAAAAGTGAGAATCAGTGGGAATTTGGGAC
>JBHHUV010000188.1:0-5776 GCA_046754005.1 Phycisphaerae bacterium
CGGGATGATCGTCTTATAGCACTCGGTTGTACCGCCATTTCAGGGCTTCATGGTTATTTTTGCGATGACCCAGGGCGGCGCTTCGCTTTGCCCTGGGCTGACATGTTGCGGTCCCTTCGGGACGACCCTTATTTTCAGGCGTGTTGACACACATGCCGACAATGGCATGAATCGCGATCTCATCAGGGAGTTTGACCGGTACCCAGGGCAACGAAATCTGTAAGCGTCTACCTCACACCCAGTCGACGAACACCTGCGCGATCCGCTCCGCCGCATGGCCGTCCCAGTGCTTGGGCGTGCGGGCGGCATCCGTCGGTCTCGAGAGGTGCTCGCGATAGGCAGACAGAATCGACTCGCTGTCCGGGCGGACGAGACGGTTCGTGCCCTCCGTGATCGTGACGGGTCGTTCGGTGTTCTCCCGAAGCGTCAGGCACGGCACCTTGAGAATCGTCGTCTCCTCCTGAATCCCGCCCGAGTCCGTGAGCACCACCGCCGACTCGGCCATGAGCTTCAGGAAGTCCAGATAGCCCAGCGGCTCCGGCGTTCGCAGTGCCGACAGAGTCTCGACACGATCCGCCAGACACATCGTCGCCAGGTTTTTTCGCGTTCGCGGGTGCATCGGGAAGACGATCGGCATATCGCGGCCGATCACCTCGAAGGCATCGAGGATTGAGGCGAATGTCTCGGGCCGGTCAACATTGCTTGGCCGGTGCAGCGTCACCACGGCGTAGTTCTTCGCCTTCAACCCCAGCGTGGTGAGGATTGTCGAATCCTTCGCACGGTCTCGGTTTCGCATCAACGTGTCGATCATGACGTTGCCGACAAAGCGAACCTTTTCGTCCGCAACCCCTTCGTTCCGGAGATTCTCCACCCCGCTCGGTTCACTGACCAGCAGCAGATCGGAAATCGCATCCGTCAGCAGCCGGTTGATCTCCTCCGGCATCTCACGGTCAAAGCTCCGCAGCCCGGCCTCGACATGGGCCACGCGAACCCCCAGCTTGCTCGCCACCAGGGCACAGGCGATCGTGCTGTTCACATCGCCGACGACCACGACCCAGTCCGGCTTGAAATCGAGCACGACCGGCTCAAAACGCCGCATGATCTCGGCAGTCTGCACCGCGTGGCTCGACGAGCCGACCTCCAGGTTGACGTCCGGCTCGGGGATTCCGAGATCCCGAAAAAACAGCTCGCTCATCCGTTCGTCGTAGTGCTGACCGGTATGCACCAGGAGCGTCTCGATGGAGTTCGTTTTCTTGAACGCCGCCATCAAGGGGGCGATCTTCATAAAATTGGGCCGGGCTCCGCATATGCAAATGATCTTGGTCATGTTGATTAACTCTTCAGTACTATCGGACGCGGAGCGCCCTCGTGCCCATCATTCAAACATTTCGAGCGGTCAATCCCTTCGGGAATCGATCCACCTAGGATGTAGTGCCCTTGACGAACACCCCCTATATCGGTACAAATCCACTCATGCCAAAGAAATCCGACATCAATTGCTCGGTCATCACCCCCGAGGAACAGGTTCTGGAGGCGACCGCCAGCCAGGTCATCATCCCCGCCCACGACGGAAAGGTCGGCATTCTCAACATGCGGGCCCCGCTGCTCTGCGAGCTCGGTCAGGGAACCCTTCGCATCGATACGATCGACGATGGGGAAAAGTCCGTCGAGATCAGCGGCGGTTTCGCCCAGGTGCTCAACAACGAAGTCATCGTCCTGACGGAAAAGGCCTCCCTGTCCGAGTAGAGTCGGGTGCCATATTTACACGTCTCTGCCTTATCGAGACGGGTAAGCATGCCGATTCTCAATCCACCATCCCAAAGATTGATTTCGATTCTGGCGCGCCGGGAGGAAAGTTCGTGGCTCATCATTGTTGACTCGCTGCCGGCACCGGGTGATCACTCCGGCGGGCCACGGTCCATTCCGCCATCCACGCCACGAAAAACGGTATCCAGATCACGCAAGCTGCCCATAATGGCAGTTTCCATCGCCCACCCATCTGCCAGGCCAAATCCGCCTGCCAATAGAACACCATCGTACCGGTCAACAGCAGCCAGGCCCAATAGCCCCTTGGGTTCAAGGCGATCAACACCACGATCCAACTCAGATACCAGAAATGGATGATCGGAAGCAGCAGGATGACAATTGCGAGAAGCCAGCGTGCATCGGACAACAGATCCCGGGGCCGCCACAGGCGATACCCCGTCGCGATTGCCAGGATGGCCAGGGCCATGTAGTTTCGTTCGCGCAGGAACATGACGTGCGTGGTGTTTTCCCTGAACCAGATCCGGACGGCGTCGAACAGGTTGTTGAAAGTGCTCTGTGCAGGGAAGTCCGTCAGGGCGAAGAAGAGTTTCGATCCGGCGTCGATATATACAAGGTAGCCGAGGCCGACCGTCAGCAAGGCTGTAACCAGCGCCGTCCTCGATCGCCGCAACAACAAGACGAGCAGAATCGCCGGCGTCGTCTTCGCAAGGATGGCAAGGCCGAGCGCTACACCCGCGATCGGCCATTTCCCCCGTTCGCCGGCAGCAAGAAAGCCGAGCAGGCAGAGAATCATCAGCGTGTCGTTGTGACCGGCGTGTGCGAACGAGGCCAGCACCAACGGGCACAGGGCATAGATCGCCAGGTACCAGGCCGGTCGCCGCCATCGCGACAACAAGAACGCCAGGAAGAAGACGACCCCCAGATCCCACAGCACATGCGCGATCTGCGGCGCCTTGACGGAATAATGAATCATCGACAGAAATCGAAACTCAAGCTCCGACAACGGCGGATAGATGGTTGAATAGTGCTTCTTGTTGATGCCTTCCCATACGTCATCGCGTAGATGCTCGACGGCCGGGTCATCCGGCGACACCGTGTACGGATTGATTCCGTGCTGCTGGATCATGCCTTCCCAGGCATATCTATTGCAGTCGTGATTCGGTGGACTTAGCAGCAAGGGCAGCCGCAAGAGGATCGCGACGATGATGATCGTCCGTATACTTGCCGGCCGATGACGGAATGAACACAATAAAAGCGCATAGCCGACGAAGCCCGTGCCATAGAGAACCTGCCACGCACCGATGCGTGGGACCTCCAGGCCGAACAGATGGATCATGCCGGCATAGATGTCACCGAGCGCTGCCGCACCCATGACGAAAAGGGCAAGCAAGCTCCACCCGATCCACACCCACGATGGCGCTCTGGGATGGGTTGAGACAGGATCTTCAGTCATCACGAAGGGAGGGCGCGATCATCGTTGTGTTCGACGCACGCCGATCGACTGCTTCAAATGCAGGCTGCCCGGCGCGGACTCGAATCGGCCGAGATTGCCACCCCACGACGCCGAAGCCCAGCGCGAAGATCGCAAGAAACGTTCCCACCACCGCCTCACTCGCCGTCAGAAAATAATAAAAGCTGAACCCGCAATAGGCCGCCACAGCCAGCTCGATCAGCCAGATGGGCGAGGCGCGTTGCCGGTATCGCTTGCGTTTCCGTTCGAGCGAATCACCCGACTTCGGGGTGCGGACGAATTCACCCCCGCGCCGAAACAGCCCCGAAAGGCAGGCCGTCGTCGTGTTCACACACAAACCGACACCGAGCACCATCAGCCACGGGCTTGCCGATACACCGGACCAGCGTCCACGGATCACTCGCCGAGAATAGGCATGGGCGACCGGTGGGCCGGAGAGGCTGAGCCACATCAGACCGGCAATGATGACCACCCCGCTGCCCAATGCGGCATAGGGATTGATCCACGACATGGGAAGGCCCAGCAGCCCCAGCATCAGCATCCAGACGGATATGCTGTAGCCCGTCAGGTGCATCGTGGTCTCCATTTTACACCCCCACGTCAAGTCGCTCCGCCAGATTCGAGGCAACAGCTTCCGGGCGCATTGGATCGATCCCTTCGCCCAGCGGTATTGCTGAACCTTCAGTGCCGGTACGGAGTCCGGCAACTCCGACGGACACGCGAGGTCCATACAATACTCGATCTTCCAGCCCGCGAGCTGGGCACGGTAGGAGAGATCCAGATCCTCCGTCAGGGTATCCGCCGTCCAACCGCCGACGGCCGGATCCTCGATGGCCGCGCGACGCCAAAGCCCTGCTGTCCCGTTGAAGTTCATGAACAGATCGTTCCAACTCCGACCGCCCTGTTCCACCGCGAAATGGCCGTCGATCGCCAGCGATTGAGCACGGGTCAACCAGGAATGATCTTCGTTGAGGTGCGACCAGCGGCCCTGCACACAGGCATTCTTCGGTTCATCCATGAGCAACGGGACGCCACGACGTAGAAAATCCTTCGGCGGCACGAAGTCGGCATCAAACACAACCACAACCTCACCCTGGGCTCGCGTAAGGCCAAAGGCCAGCGCACCTGCCTTGTAACCTTCACGAGTTGGCCTGCGGACGACTTGAACATCGTGACCCTCCCGGCGAAGTGCCGCCGCAGTCGCGTCCACAATCGACGCGGTCTCATCCTGACTGTCATCCAATATCTGAATCTCGTGCCGATCGGCCGGATAGTCCATCCGGGCTGCCGCCTCGATCACCCGCTTCGCCACATTCGCCTCGTTGTAGAGGGGGATCTGCGTCGTGACGATGGGCCAGGATGCATCGGGTCTGTCGGCCGTATACCAGTCGATCCGCCCGCGTTGATCACGCGAGATCGTGGACTGCCGCCGGCCGAACAGCCAGCTCAGGACATACATGTGAAGGCCGTAAACGATGAGATAGGACGCGGCGACCGCATACAGTACGACCACCGCCCCGATCAGGATGCTCCATGCGAAATGCCCCATCAGGATTGCTCCCCCACCGTCGCATCCGTGCCCAAGATCGGTCTCCTTCGCTTCGATCTGCTCGCCGTCAGCGGCGCAGGTTTAGCTTCCAATCATAGTCCAGGTACTCGAACCGCCAATGACGCGACTTAAGAGCCTCCGCCAGTGCCGAATCGTCCACGCGCAGCGCCATAAAGGCCGGCACCGACGACGCATGGGGCGAAAACGAGGGCGCCGTGAAATCGCCTCCATACCATTTGATCACCTTGCTGGTGCGAATAACACCATGTACGAGGTCGATCGTACACTGCCGCTTGTCGTTCACAAAGCGCCGCATGGCCTCGGCAAGCTGTTTCTTGATGCGCTCGCCCGTGTAGGCGCGATTCCACAGCGACGGGCAGCCCCGAGCCGCGCAGACGAGGGCCACGTGGATACGTGGATCCCGCAGACCGTCCTGTTTTCGGAGTATCTCATGCTCGATGGCATCCAGCGTTCGGCGACCGCCCCCCACGTCGAATTCGATCCCCTTCCACAGGCTTAGCCCTTCGATCTTCACATCCTGAACGCTATATTCCGGCCACAGGGCGGCATCTTGCGGCAATGTTTGCAGGACCGACTGTATTGTGAGCGCGTTGTAGGCATTGATCCAGAACGCCAGCCGCTGACGATCATCCCTCAGCCCGGCAGCGTCCGTCTTCGACAATCGCCACAGGTATTCACGAAACTCCACGGACCGGGCGATCGCCGCGTAATCGACCCTTCCTTGTTCATCCACATGTTTCCGGACCACCCCGTCCCACAGGCCGTGGTCGAACACCTTTCTGTTCCAACTCTGTGCGAAACCAGACGTATCACCGGGGGACAAAGTCGTGACAACCGGTCCGGGGGATGATCGCCCTGGCGGAACGGTTCGCTGCTCCGGACACCCCCCGCCGATCGCGAGGATCAGAGCAATCGCGATACACGGATAATACCGATAGGCCTGAGGCATGGAAATGTGTCTGATTTCG
>JBHHUV010000189.1:0-5766 GCA_046754005.1 Phycisphaerae bacterium
CACCGCGCTCTTCGCCGAAGGAACCACCCGGATCCGCAACGTGGCGAACCTGCGTTTGAAAGAGACGGACCGACTGGCGGCATTGTCGACAGAATTGGGGAAGATGGGCGTGCGCACGGAGATGCATACGGACGGGCTGTCGATTTTTCCGGAAGGACTCCCCGGGGCCGCGTCAATCGACACTTATGACGATCATCGCATGGCGATGAGCTTCTCTCTGGCTGGACTCAAGCTGAACGGGATGGTGATCCGCGACGCCGCTTGCGTGGCCAAGACGTTCCCGGCTTTCTTTGAGGCATGGTCGCAGTTGTGAGCAGTGAGGGGGAGCGTAAAAAAAGTCAGGCACAATGAGCGACCAGCGGCAACCCTACCATGATAATCTGCATAAGCCCGCAGAAGCACGCATGGGTGCTCGTGAGTCGGGTTGCGGGGTCGGCATACGTCCGTCGCCCCGCTCAGCGCTCAAGTCGCTCATCGCGCCTGATCTATTAGTACAATAAGAACGAGAAAATGCAAGCGAAACCCATGTTTTTTTTGCCGCCCATCGGGCGCAATTTTGGCCGGTCCATTTCGGACAAATACGAGCCATTGTTTCTCGCCGGAAATTCCCGATGGTGGCATGCCCAAGCCGCAGGCGCGGGCATGGCGTGATCGAGCGTAAAACCAGTCCATAGGATACACCTCCAACCCCGGTGTATTGCGACTATTTCGACGATTCGGCCTCACTTCGGAGCGGACGTCGGCGCCGTGGTTGGATTCGATACCGGCGGCGTGGCAATGATCTCATTCAGCCGCGCCAGCGCGGCGGCCCGCTCCTGCGGCGGACATCCCGGCACATATCCGGACCACCCGGGCGCGAGCGTACGGGCCATTTCGACAAGTGATGTCTCATTTTTCCCGGCGGGCGCCGATGTCGTGGCGGGGCCGATCAGGCGGGCATGAATTTGGGGGAGGACAAACTCCGGGCCGAATGCGATCAGCTTCTGGTTCACATCGGTGTTGTCGCCCAGTGTGTCGAGCAGGCTTGCGATGCGGGCGTCGCGACGCTTTGTGATCTGTTCAAGGAGCCTGGAGAGATCTTGCGTCGCGGCCATTTTTCGAGAAGCCCGTACGGTTTCACACGCCAGGTACAACTTGATCAAGCCGCTGAACTCCTCGGAGAGCGCAGCGGATTCAAGCCGGGTGCGCACCTCGGCCAGGACCGCCTCGATCAATCCGGAGGGATCCCGCTCCTTGTCAATCGCAAGGATCGCAGCCGCCGTGTCCCCCAGACAGGACAGGGCCTCCTCGTCGCGATTCGCCCGGAGCAGGGCCGTGATGCGCCGCGCGGCGGCGGACTCGAATGGCAGGGCCTTGGCATCGCCGAGCATCTCCATGATTTCTTTCAGACCGGTCGCCGCGGCCTCGTATTCGCCGAGTTCAAACCGTGCGTCGGACAGGCCCTCCAACAGTTCGAGCCGTTCCTTCGAGCTCAGCCGTTCATAGTGTTTCGGATGGTTTTGAAGGGCCTTGAGCAGTTCCAGCCGTTGTCGCTGGGCGGTTCGGTCTCCTGGACGTGCGAATGAGGCAGCCGTCTGAATCTGAGCCTGGGGCGGCATCCGGCTGGCGATCGCCAGATAACTTTCCCACGCCTGCTCGCGAACAACCGGGTTGGATTCCTGGCTCGTGTCGATACAAGGCAACAGTGCATCCAAATCTTCACTCCCCTGGCCGCATCGTCCGAGCGCCTGAACCGCGGACAGTCGGATCTCCGCGCCGGCGGATTTCAGTGCAGGTCGGATCTGCTCCGCAGCCTGCGCGTCGGCGAATGAGGCCAGCCCCGCCATCGCGGCCCTGCGAATCCGAACGCTTCGACGCGGATCCATCTCCCGCAGGAATACCGGCCGTGCCGATTTTGATCCGATTCGAGCCAGCGCCTCCAGGAATTGCTGGCGAAGGAGATCATCATCCTCCGAAATCGATCGATAACGTTTCAACAAAGTCTCACTGAGTTCCTCCCGCAACTTTTCCTCGGCCTGACCGCGCCGCGCGAGCATTCCCAATGCCGAAACAGCGGCACCCGTGACTTCGCTGGAATCATCTTCCATCCGCCCGATCAATACGGGGATCGCCCGAGGATCATCCATGCCGCCCAGGGCGACGACCTGGGCGAGGCGCACGCGGAAATCCCGCTCCGTGTTCAATGTATCCCGAAGGCGCTCGAATGCACCCGCCGGTCGCAGGTCGCCTACGATCAAGGCCGCGCTGCGACGGACGACCGGATCAGGATCGGCGATCATCTCCACGAGCCGGGACTTGGCCGGATCGGTCACCTCCTGCCGATCGGTAATCATGGTATTGATGAGATCCAGACCGAGGCCGCGGATGGCGGCCGACTCATCGCCGAGAAAGTCCAGCAATCGCTGCGGTCGCTGAGCCTCGGTGGCCCGTTGGTAGGATTCTCTATAGACCGTCACCAGGCGGCGGATCAGATCATCGTTTTCGGCGCGTAGGAGATTGATCAGGTTGGATCGACGCCTGTTCACTTCAGACAGCCATTGAAGCTGTGTCATATTGCGACGCGGCCCCCACCATTTCAGGGCAGAAGCCGGATCGGCATGCCGGACACCCGTCGCCACGGCCAGGGCATCCAGAACGGTGGCACGAAGACCGTCGCCGTCAGTGCTGATCAGATCCATCAGGGCCGCAACGGCGGGGAGCTTGTCCCCGGTTTGTCCGAGTGCTCGGGCCGCGGCCTTGCGTCGGGCGAGTTCTAGCAGGGGATCCCCCGCGAGTGCCTTCAATCGGGGGATGAAGGATCCGGCATCGAATCGGTGTAGGGCTCGGACGAACAGCTCATCCATAGCCTCCGAATGCGTCCCCAACAGGGCCATCAGCGGTTCAATCAGAATCGTGGGGGGCGGGGCGGGCAGTCCGGCGATCGCCTGACAAACGGCCTGCTTGGCAGCCCAATCATTTGATTCTTCGAGGATGGCAACCAATCGCCGAGTCCCGGCCTCGGCCCCGCCGCGTAACAGCTTTCGGGCCCCGATCTCACGGGCTTCGAGCGTATTCCGACCGGTGATCAGCCGGATATGCTCCTCCAGTTCGTCCGTTGCGGGGGCGCTCGCCGGGGGAGTTGAGGGGGGATGATCCTCAGCGGGGTGACTCGTCACAGGTTGTGTCGTCGCAGACGAGGCTTGGAAGGCAGACCGAATCTCAAAGAAGACGTGCGCGGCATCCCCAAGGGCCGTCAGCAGAAACGCCAATAACAGGATAAATCCGGGATTCACCGTAAGTCTTCACTCATTATCGGCCGGGTGCCGGGTGCGATGCTTACACGACCCGGTATTTGGGGTTGGGTAAGCATGCCGTTCGCTCCGGAGGGGCCGCAGTCTGTGAGCCCAAAGCAGAGCAAAGCGGTCAAGGACCCGAAACGGCCGGATAACATGATCCACGGATTGGTTTTCCACCGGGCACAATCGTGATATTTTTCTATCATAGCCCTATTACATCGTCCATTGAGACGGAAGAATGCGATACGGATTATGTCCGCAAAGAGACCGGCATGCGAGCATTCCGTTCCGGAGGAGCGCAGGCGCATGGCCACAGGTGGAGCAAAGCGGAACCCGTGGGTTGGGTGCGATAGCTTCATCATCTCGCCCTGAGGTGGGCGAGGGCAGCGTGCCTGCGCCAGGGTGATGAGATGTGCGGGAGAAGACCCTGTCCACGATCTCTCGCTGCGCTTCACTCGTGGCAACGCTCCATTCTCCCTCCGGGACGGATTTCGTCGGACCTCCTGCGCGAAGATCCCTCCCAAACTGTCATCTGCCCCCTCCGGGACGCCGGAAAGGTTCCAACTTGACGCGGAGCCGGACTTACCGACAATATATGCGGACCTTTCATCGCCCTTGACCCCGACCGACGGTCAGCCACTCGCCGGTCTTGCAATTCGCCGTCATGGATTCGACCTTATGGATGCGGCATACCTGCGACGGCCGCCACGTGGATCCTGGTCTGATAAAGAGATAACCAAGGGCAAACACGGGTTTGCTAAGGCCCCCGTTCCGATTGGACGACGAAACCGATGGAGGGGGAGATCTTTCGGTCTCCGGCTGTGTGGATGAGCGGGGCATTCTCTCCATGCAACCCACCAGGTTGGCAAGCGTATAATCAGCCGGGAGCGGGAGATAGGAGTCAATCCCTCGCTACCCACAAAGGTGCATTTTGAAATACGGACGACGCATGATGAACGAAAACGATCCAACATTCAGCCATCGGAAACCTCTCCGGCGAGCCGCCATCCTGTTCGGTTTCACCGCGGTCCTTTTGGCAGCGCCACCGATTACTCAGGCTCAGACAGACGCGAAGAAGTCTCCTGAGCAGGCGTCGCCCTCGACGGGGGCGCCGACCGCGAAGACCCATCCCAACGATCCCATGATCTGGGATGAAGAGCAGATGGTGGAAGAGGCGGTGACCCAGATCACCCGCCATTACAACCTCGGCAAGACCCAGGAAGACTACACACGGCTGCTCCTCAAGACCAAGGTCCGCGCCTTTCTCGAAGAACACGACATGGAGGTGCGGGAATTACTCCAAGAGTCTATCGACCTGCGACGCCACCCCGAAAAGGCCACGCCGGAACGGCTGATGGATTGGGCCCTTCGCGCCGGTCCGGTCTACGATGCCGCCAAGAAGGCCATCCTGGATGGCAATGCAACGTGGCGTGAGATTCTCGATGAGGCGCAGATCAAGATCCATGATCGCGACTTGCGGTTGATGACGGCGAACTTCAACAATGTCACCGATAAACTCGAATCCTGGCAGCGTGGCGAGGGCTACGTGCCCGGCGTCACGCGCCCCAAACCCCAGGTCATCGCTGCCAGTGGTTCGGGACAGGTCTCCCAGGGATCGGGTGGCCAAGTCGTGCGGAGCGTCAAGGTGGAGGATCAGTGGGGCGCCTACGTCAATAAATTCATTCGGATCTACCATCTCGACGAAGCCCAGCAAATCTCCGCCCGAGAGAGCATCCTGAAGGAACAGATGGCCAAGGCGAACAAGTATCGTGAGCAGAAAAAGAGCGAGTTCAAAGACGTGGAAGAGAAGATGGCGCTCAAGGGGGATAAGAAGGATCAGAAAGATCGGATGCGTCGTCTGCGCGCATTGAACCGGCGCCGCCACGCCTTGGAGCAGCCCATCCATGCCTTGTTTATCGATATGAATGACCGGCTGAACGGGCTGCCTCGTATCGAGCAGAAGGCCAACCTGGATGCGGAACAGAAGCAGGAACTGGATCGCCAATATCGAACGCTGGCCGGCGTCGAGGACAAGGATGCGACATCGAGCGTGAACGACACGAAGGTCAAGCCTGACGAAGCGAAGTCCCCTCCTTCGGTCAAGTCCGATCCCGCTAAGAAGAAGCCCAGCGATGCGGACCCGAAGGCTGATGACGCCAGACTGAAAAACGCCGGCAAAAAGGAACCCAAGCCCCAAGCCAAACCAGCACCCGGATTGTCCTGATCCACCGCGCTGCTGAAGCAGCGGTGATCATTTGAACAAATCTCCGCAGCCCATCCCTGATCGAGTACTCGGGATTCTCTTACCGGCTCAGCACCGGGCAGTTTTTCTGTTTGCCACCGACTTCAGTCGGTGGTGGACACCATTCACAATTCCAATCAGCCGGTTTCGCACCGGGCAGTTTTTCTGTTTGCCACCGACTTCAGTCGGTGGTAGACGACATTTTTATTTCCCCTCAGCCGGCTTCAGCCGGGCTTTCAGGGTTCGATC
>JBHHUV010000190.1:0-5758 GCA_046754005.1 Phycisphaerae bacterium
GCACTGGCACGGAACCGGGTGAGGAGCACACCACGCTCGTCCATCCTCGTCGGAAAGGCCCCACTTGACCAACTCTCGAGGAAATTATACCCTATGTCGCGCGTGAATTTACACGTGTTCAAGGTGGTGGGCAGGATCGGAAAAACATCGACATCTTACTAAGTATCAGCAATGACGGCTGGTTTCCCTATACCGCGGAACTCGAGCAACACCTGGCGGCCGCGCCGTTCAGGGCGATCGAACATCGGATCGCGGTTGCCCGGAGTGTCAATACCGGGGCCAGTGCGATGATCTATCCGAACGGAAAGATACACAGCCGGGTGACGCTCTCCCCCGAGAAGATCGCCAGGCTGAAGATGTTGCAAAAGGCCCTGGAACAGTTTCGCGTGCTGGCGTCAAAATTGGACACGCAGTCTCCCGACAAGAAAGTCTACACCGACAAGCGGCAGGAACTCGGGCAGGTGTTGGGCAGTGCCATCCGTCCCGCGCTGGCGGAATTGGGTGCGGAGTTCAATTTCGTCGCCCAGCGGCTCAGCAATATCAAGGGCAACCTGAGCGATCGGAATCCCGATCTGGCGGCCGAGGCACTCGATCTACTCCGGCAACAGATCGACGATGATCTGGCGATGGTCGAACGATGGGAGTCTCGGCCATGGACTGCTCCGGGCTATCTCATCGACACCGCGAAGCTCGACAAGAGGATTACCCTCTACACACGCTGGGGTGATTGGTTCTCCAAGGTCGCGGTCGGTGTTGTTTGTTTGATGTTGCTGGATTGGTTCCTGAATCGAATGTTTCGGCGCAAGCGATCTCAATCCACCAAGGAAGGTGTGTCCTCATGAATCCACCCTCTATTCAAAGTCACAGATGCAGTGTATGGATGGTAGCTCCTTTGCTGCCGATTGCTGTCCTTGTGGGATGTGCCGGTGTTCCGCACGAAACCCTGCCGCGCGTGGAGCAAGCTGCATTTCGAAAGGTTGCGATTCAGGCGCTCGAGGACGCCGCGTTTGGAGACAGCCCGACGGGCCGGATGCATGCAATCGAGGCCTTCAAGGCCGTAGCGCAGCGCGAAGGCATGAAGCAGTTTGCCATTCCTCTCAATATCGAGAATCGATATGCCGGCGCGAGTTTCGCGGCGTTGATGGCCGTTGGCGAAATCGGTCGGAAGGATTGGGTTGATGAACACATGATGGAGGCGATCCGAACGCGCGCGGAGGATCCCGATCCGCATGTTCGCATGGCCGCGCTGTTCGTGTTGCATCGCTTGGGAGACACGAAGCGCACCGGCGAACTCTCCGAGTTGTTGCTGAACAATCCCCATGCCCGTGTGCGGGGGAATGCCGCAATGGTGATCGGTCGCCTGGGGGATAGAAAACACGTTCGCCTGCTTCGCATGGCGCTCCGGCGCGAGAAGAAGGCCGCGCCGAAACTTCAGGTGCTCGCGTCACTGGCGGCTCTGGGAGATCAGCATGCGATCGAGCGGCTGATTTTCGACGGATACAGTCAATACGCCGATCAGGCCAGCCTGGCATTGGGCATGCTCGCCGATGCGCGATGCGAGGATGCCGAAAAACTTTTCTGGGATCGCCTCCGAGAGGGTTCGGATCATCCCGAGGTGCCTTTACAGGCGGCCCGCGGTCTGGCGGTGCTGGGGTCGAACGAGGGTCTGGACCTGGCGTTGAAGAACCTCTTCTTCCGATTTCCGCGGCATGTCAGTCCATGGAATCCCGCCGGTCAGGAGATCGACCGGGTGAGGGGCTTGGCGGCACTGGCGCTGGAGGCCATGGCCGCCCCCGAGGCGCTGGGGGCCTTGAAGAAGTCATTCGACGAGAAGGGTCAGTCTGAATATGTTCGGATTGCCATCGCACGCGCGGCCATTCGCACAATCGATCGATTCCAAACGCAGGCGGGGGACGAAACCGAGCCGGTCGCGCCAGTGGCTTCGGGCAATGATCCCCGGAAGAACCGGAGTCTCGAATAAATTCAAACGTCGAAACGTCAAAAAGCCAAAATAACAAAAAAACAAACAAACGGAATACCAACACTGGTTAGAGACCGGGATTACATCGTGTGAGGCGGCCATCGAATTTGTTTCGTGAGACAGAGGATTGAGAACCTGTAACCCATGCACTGGATCGCATTTGCCATCCTCCTTTATATCGTCACCGTGCTTCAGACCACGGTCGCGCCCTTTATCGCCGTCCACACCATTCGGCCCGACCTGATGGTGATTGTTGCGGTTCACTATGCGCTGCTGGCCCGCGCCCACGATGCCTTGATTGCCTGCTGGCTCACCGGACTGGCCATCGATCTGACGGGCTTGAGCTTTCAGACGCATTCCAATGTGGGCGTTCATGCCTTCTCGCTTGGGCTGTTAGCGCTGGTAATCGTCAATGTGCGCGAACTGACGTTCCGCGAAAGCGCGATCACGCAGCTCGTGCTGACGTTTGCGGCCAAGTTTGTGTTGGCTATGTTCGTGGGTCTGCACGGCCTGTGGGCCATCGGCACATGGGACCGATTGGATGAAATCGTGAGCATGGCGGTCTGGGCCGCGGTCTATACTGCGATCCTGGCGCCCTATGGGCATTGGATACTCAGGCGGTTGCGGACGGTTCTGGGGATTGGAGTCACGCATCATTTGCGCGTACGATAGAAATCGAACCGTCGGACGCGTTCGTCGTAGATGGATCGGATGCGTCTCATTCGGGAGGGAAAACCGCACGAGACCGATTCTCGAAATTGCCACACCTTCAGAGCCTTGCCATCCATGTTCGAGCGACGCCTGAAATCTCTTCTGCTGATACCCCTGCTGTTCGGCATCGTGTTGGTTGGTCGCCTGTACCAATTACAAATCGCACAAGGGGAGGACTATGAGCGGAAGGCGGAGGAGGCCCTGGTCTCCCCACGAAAGTTTTTACCCCCCCTTCGAGGCCGAATTCTGGATCGGTTCGGGCGTACCCTCGTGTCCGACGAACCGGCTTATGACGTGTGTGTGTATTATGGCGCGTTGAGCAAGGATCCATCCTATCTTCAACGCCTGGCGCGGCGTCTCAAGCGAGGGGAGCCCTCCTGGCAAACGGCGTCTTCCCTGGCATTGGAAACCGAGATTCGACAGCGGATCAAGCGGATGTGGAACACGCTCGAAGCCGTCTCTCAGACGCCCCTGCGGGTGCTGTTTGAACACCGAGATGCGATTTGCTCGAGAGTCGATCGCTATCGCCGCGCTGTATGGAACGAGAGACGCACCCGCGGCTTTATGGAGCCGCTGGATTCCGTCCACCTTCGGGAAGAAAACTGGTTTCACGCAGTCCTGAGCGACATCACGCCTGATGTTCGCACCCAGATCGAACTGGAACTGACGGACTTGCCTTTTGTTCGCGTGGAGCCTTCTGTTCGTCGGATCTGGGGACAGGATGTGGAACCCTTGTGCCACGTACTCGGATCGCTGGGCCAGGTGAGCGCGAAACGCATCGCGAGCGATCCTCACAAAGACGACCCGCTTGCGGGCTACCGGCTCGGCGACCGGGCGGGTATCAGTGGCATAGAACGTCTCGGCGAGATGATGCTTCGCGGCAAACGCGGCTTCGAGGATCTCTATCTTGACGGAGCGAAAAAAGAACGTGTCTCACCCATCGATGGAATGGACGTCCAACTCACCATCGACTTTGATCTTCAGCGTTACGTCGCCGAGGCATTGGAGCAGGTCTGCCGGGAGACCGAGCCCTCGACCGGCGCGAGTTGCGTGATTCTGGATGTAAAAACGCGCGAGATTCTCGCGCTCGTCAGCGTGCCCACCTACTCGCGGGATCGATTCATCGACGACTACCCCGCACTTCGAGACGACGCGCGGCGGCGGCCGCTTTTGTTCCGCGCCGTCATGGAGGAATACCAGCCCGGTTCGATGATGAAGCCGGTCGCCTTGCTCGCCGGCTTCAAAAACAATCTCGTGAATCCCGACGCGACCTCGTTTTGCGACGGCAGCTTTATCGCGGGCTCACCCCATTGGCACTGTTGGACTCACTGGAAGGGAATGCCCGGCCATGGGGACATAGCGGCGGAAGAGGCCATCCAACACAGTTGTAACGTCTATTTTTATGGTCTGGGCCAGCGTATAGGCGCTCGTCGACTGACGGATTTCTATCGTGAGTTCATACTCGGACTCCCCGAAGCGGCTCCCGCCGGGCGAATGGGAACCGGCCTGATCGAGGAGCGATCGGGGATCATTCCTTCCCAGGAATATCTACAAAGGACGAAAAAAAGATCATTCCGCACCGCTGACGGCCGAAACTATGCCATCGGCCAGGGCGAGATGCAGATCACGCCGCTTCAGGCGGCGAACATCTTCGCCACTCTCGCCTCGGGGAAATTCCGCGAGCCGACCCTCATCGCCAACGACCAGCGGGATCGCCCGGAAATTGCCATTTCAGGCGTCTCCGACGAGGCGTGGAAACTCGTCCGGCGCGGTTTGTATCGATGTGTCAACGAGCCGGGCGGGACGGCCTACAAATATGCGCGGATGGACCGGCTGGAAGTCTGTGGCAAGACGGCCACTGCTCAGTGCGTGGCCCGAGTCGTGCTGACGCGGTACACGTTTGAGCAACCCGACGGCGGCACGGTCTCAGTCATCACGCCGACGATTGAAAAGGCCCGTGAAGAACTCGGCCTGCCTCGCGGCGCGATCTGCCTTCGTCGCGAAGTCGTTCAGCGTTGGCCACCCGACCGGCCGGACAAGGGAACCCCGCCGCCCCACGCCTGGTTCACCGCCTTCGCCCCTCGGAATGATCCCACAATCGCGCTCGCCGTGATCATCGAACACGGCGGAAGCGGAGGGCGCGTGGCCGGTCCGGTTGGGCGGAGCATCCTGGAATATCTTCTCGACAATCCGCGCGGATACTTTTCGGACACGCAGGTCCAGGCCCGTGCGAGTCTTGTGCCATGATCGGTCCTGCCACGAAACTGATGCCGCCGCTGGGTTGGGTAGTGTTGATTGCCGCTCTTGCCCTGACTGCGTTCGGCCTTCTTGGTGTCTATGCCGGCGAGGCGGATACCGGTGTCCGGCCCATCAACACAATCAGACAACTGACCTATCTGGGAATCGGCCTGGGTGGATTTCTTCTCGTTCAGATTGTGGGTTATCGCGAGATTGGGCGCTGGGCCTATCCACTCTTCATGCTCATGCTGGTGCTGTTGACTCTGCTCGTCCTGGCGCGGGTCGTCCACATGGCCCCCATCATTCCCGAACGGCGGGGCACCTATCGCTGGATTGTCCTAGGCCCGATCAATTTCCAGGTGTCGGAATTCACCAAGATTGTCTACATTCTCGCCCTCTCCTGCTACCTCCGCTTTCGCACCAACTATCGCACCCTATCCGGCCTGCTGATGCCGTTTCTACTGACTCTTGTTCCCATGGCGCTGATCCTCAAGGAACCGGATCTGGGGACCAGCATCCTCCTGCTGCCGACGTTGTTCGTGATGTTGTTCGCCGCCGGCGCCCGGATCAAGCATCTGGTGTTGATCATCCTGCTGGGGGTGATTGCCGTGCCCGTGTTCTATTATTCTCCGTTGATGAATCCCTATCAGCGCGAACGGATCCAGGCGCTCTTCCACCAGGACGAAACCAATCGAACATGGCGGCTCAACGCGGGCTATCAACTCACCCGATCTAAAATTGCCCTCGGCAGCGGTCGATCCTTCGGCCAGGGATTCACCGAGGGAGCCTTCTTTCGACACGACCTGCTCCCCGAGGAACACAACGATT
>JBHHUV010000191.1:0-5740 GCA_046754005.1 Phycisphaerae bacterium
TGAATAAACAATAGCCATAAAAATAGCGATCACATCATGTGGGATATCTGCATATTTACTAAATCCGACATCAGGGAGCGGTGATCGTGAATGATCCCTTAGCTCCCTCCACCAGGCCCCATTTCTGCGAATCTGAGCCTCGCACCACGTTGCTGATTGTCAAGGAAGCGGTGTTCGGAGAGAAGTCTCCCTCGTTCAGGGCTGTGACTTCGATTGTATTCGGGCCTCTTCTTAGTTGGATTTGTTTGGTAGCGTGGACCTTCGTCAATGTTCCGGTGAATACATTGACGGTCTCCATCATACCGTTCGTCGTCTTCGTCAGGTCAATCGAGACGCGATCGCCGTCCTCCACGCCATGATCCCAGAAAGTCAGGCTTACGTCGCGCTTTCCGACCGCGACATCGGACAGACCGCCGGAAGATGGATCCGCCACCACGATGGGTTCCAGATCCCAGGTGGTCTTCGCGCCGACCACGATAGGGGTCACAGGGACGATGCCCGCCGGGGATTCCGCGCCGATGATCTCAGGTCGGGATTGAGAATCCAGTATGACAGCGGTCACAATGAGATTGCGGTTTGCCTGCTGGCCAATAAAGTCAAAAATACGGGCACAGATACCGGGCAACTGGTACTGGTTGGCGAGATAGCTGGCTCCCGCAATCGCGGGGGCACCCTTGGGTCCGACCGTTTGAACGAATTCCAGGCTCTGCGCCAGACGTGTTCCCTGCGCACCCGCAGCTGCGGCTTCCAAGATGCCGGTGAGAGCTAGTATCACCGCAGTCGCCGATACGCCGATTGCTGTCATCTTCTCGCAATCGGTCACGCCCAGAGTCACCTCGCCAGCCCGATTAAGCGTGACCGTGGTTTGGTAAAAGCCCTGGTTGCTGTGTGATCCGACCGCCCGGATGGCCTTGATCTGCTCAAATCCGCCGATGCGGAATCCGACCGCGGCATCGGTCACCGGGTCACCGGACTCCGTCCTCACCTGGGTCTTGAACGTAGCTGAGACATCCGCGCCTGGGGTGGCCGGAGCAACAACGCTGGCGCCCTTGGTCCCGCCAATGGCAGCCAGTTCGCTTCGCATATCGACCTGGTGTTCCGCTTGGGCCAGTGCGGCGCGCTCGACCTCGCGCCAATTCATACCGGCCGGATCGCCGAGCTGCTTCGACTTACCCAGGTTGGAGGGTGGAATGTCCACAATCGTAGAATCCGTGGGTGAGTAGGGATCCTGGGTGATGGCATCAAAGACATCTGCTCGAACCCTTCCACCCGACAGGTATGTCAGTTATGCTGCGGCACTATCTCCGGTATCCGCATCGAGCCTCTCAATTCGTTCGACCTGTCCGTCGGCATTCATGAAGAATGTGACCGTGGTGTTATCCTTGGACAACTCCACTTTGTTTGCCTCCAGAGGGTTGCCCTCACTGTCCCGGGTTCCGAAATACTCCCAGGTGACACCATCCAGGTCGATGATGTAACCGAGTCGGGTGTCTTCAGGAATGCCCGATACGACCAGCTTTCCCGCGTCGAATATCGTATCGGCATCGAACACCGCGGGACCGTCTCCTGCCCCGGACATAGCGGTGTCACAACCACCCAGCGGCAGAAATGAGTACATCATGCAGAATGAGCAGACGATGCTGACGGCCTGACCACAGAGTGTGCGTTGATTCGTCCATCGTCGAAGATTCGCGATCCTGCCCATTGTTCGGTATTGGCTCATGATTCCAGTCTCCTTGATTGATATCCTCATTGATATCAGAAATGACTCATTCCGCGGTCTCTCCGGCGGAATATCAGAATCCCGGCCGCGGCGACCTCGATCCACTCATGGGGTACACCCCAGGAGCACCCATCTCACACAGGGAGATTGTTTTTTTTACCATGGTTTTTCCTGTCCATAACTCCATATCTGTGCGGAAGTTCGAATCCGCAGACAGGCATGGGCAGAATGTGGTTTTTCACTGATTCCTATAATCAGTGTGTGAGATTGGGGGGTGTCGTGAATACTGAAAGTGCGTCCTGAAGCCTGTTTTCGTCACTGTTGAATACCGGCGCCACTGGATTATTCATGTGAATTCTGAAAGGAGAAGACACCCCATGAATCCCACGGGTTAATCCCAACTCCACCTCACCCTGCCAAATGACCGGGCGATAGAATACAATGGTGTCCACCGGAGATTACCTTCAATGGACACCACGCGACCGAGCCTGTTGTGCCGAATCCTAGACCCCGCGGGTGACGCGGCCTGGCGAATGCTCGATGAGATCTACCGTCCGATGCTTCAGCGCTTCGCGATGTCGCGAGGGCTGCAACCGGTCGACGCCGAGGAAATTGCCCAACAATGCATGACCTCCATCCACAAACACATCGAGTCGTTCCGGTATGACCCGGAGAAGGGTCGGTTCAAGGCCTGGCTTCGGACGATGGCGAACAACAGGGTTCGCAACCTGTTGTGAGATCGGAAGGATCGGAGCGTGGAGATCGGCCGATTAGCGGCACTGGAGGCTCGAGACGATTCTCCAGAGGAACTGTTTGAGAAGCTGTGGATGCAGCAACATCTGTGGCACTGCCTGGCGGAGGTGAAGAAGGATGTCGAGGAATCGACCTACCAGGCGTTTCTCTGTTACGTGATCAAACAATGGCCGATCGAACGTGTCTGCCGCGAACTTGGCCTGAAGCCGAATCATGTTTATACAATCAAGTGGCGTCTGACGGAGAAGGTAGCTGCCAAGATGAGACAATTACTCGATGGAGCCGAATAACTTCGATGAGTTCGTGCCTGACTGATATCGAACACCGGGGCCTTCTCTCCGGTGAGCTGGATGAGACCGACGCGGCCCGCGTTCGTCGCCATCTGGCTGAATGCGAGTATTGCGTCCGGCAGCGGGAGACATTGATCACCCGGCATGACATCTGGGTGCAGCGGATCCGGGAAGCAGGCCCGCCGCGGTTATTTGGCGAACTTTTTTCTGATGCTCCGACATCGCTCCCCGGCGAGGGACTCATCGCGGGCTACGAGATCAAGGAGGAACTGAGCCGCGGGGGACAAGGGATCGTCTATCGCGCAATACAGAGATCAACCAAGCGTGAGGTGGCGATCAAGGTGCTTTTGGAAGGGCCGTTCGCCTCTCGCGATGCTCGAAGGCGATTCGAGCGGGAAATCGAACTCGTTGCCGGATTCAAACATCCCAACATCGTGACCGTATTCGATTCCGGAATGATGTCGGACGGGCGTCAATACTGCGTGATGGATCATGTTTCGGGAATCCGCCTGGATCGATATATCGCGGATCATTGCCTGGGCATCAAAGAGGCACTCGGCTTATTTGTCATGGTGTGTGATGCGGTGAACTATGCCCATCGGCGAGGGGTAATCCATCGCGATTTGAAGCCGTCGAACATTCTTGTGGATGAACAAGGGCAACCCAGGGTGCTCGACTTCGGCATGGCCAAGCAGTTGGACGATCCGGGCGATACGCAGTTGACCGCGATCGGGATTGTCGCGGGCACCCTACCCTATCTGTCCCCGGAGTTGGCCCGGAGGAACCATTCGGATGTGGATATACGGACTGATGTGTATTCGTTGGGTGTCGTTCTGTATGAGATCCTTACAGGAAGGTACCCTCACTCCATGTCGGGGGATATCATCGAGGTGCTCAAACGAATCGCCGATACACCGCCGATTTCACCGAGTCGAACCACGCGGAGCCTTCAAACGAATGCGGGCAAAGGGCCGAGAATAGAGCCGCTGCCGTCGCGCGGACATCGCGAGCGGTTGAATCCAGACGTGGGAACGATTCTTCTCAAGGCGCTGGCCCAGTCGCAGGAGCACCGCTATCAGAGCGCCGGCGATATGGCCCGGGATATTCGGCACTATCTCGATGGAGAGCCGATCGAGGCGCGGGGGGACAGCACGTGGTATGCCCTGAAGATGGGCGTCCGCCGCTACAAATGGCCGGTTGCCGCCGCTGCACTATTCATACTCCTGATCACCGGCTCGGCTATCGCTTTGGCGTTGATATATGGCAGGCAGGGCCGCCTGCTTGTGGAGGTTGAACAACAGAAGACCCTTGCACAGAATCGCTTCGAGGATGTTCGATCTCTGGCCCGGACCCTGATCTTCGGCATGGAAAATGATTTGAGTGCCACGCACATCTCGGCGACCGCCCGTGCATTTCTTGTGAAAACGGCGCTGAAATACCTGAACACCCTGGCACAAGACACATCGCTGGACGACACTCAAATGATGGGCGAATTAGGCGCAGCCTACTTTTCGCTGGGCGATATCCAGGGCGACCCGCTTAACACGAATCTCGGTGATCGGGCCGGTGCGATGGAAAGTTATGAGAAGGGATTGGGCTATCTCGAAGCCGTAGTGAAGGGATTTCCGGAGGACTTGGACGCGCAGCGGGAGCTGTCGGTTGCACTGCTTCATATTGGAACTCTCCTGGAATCGATGGGACGAAGAGAGAAGGCACGAGGTTACTTTCGTAGGTCCTATCAGTTGACCGATCGATTGGTCTCGATTCAACCGGACGATCGCAGCCTGCAGCGCGATCACGTGATGAATCAGCGTATCATGGCAGACTATGAACTGAGCGACGGGCATACAGAGGAAAGCCTGGCCCTGTTTAAATCGGCCCTCAAGGCGACCGAGTCGCTGGCACAGGCCGACACCGAAAAAGAGCATCTCCAACATGATCTAGCAGCAATTAATGGCAAGATCGGAATTTGTTGGAACTAAATGGGTAAGAACACCGAACCCATGAAATACTACCAACACAGTTTGGAGATCCTCGGAACACTGGTGGCAACTTATCCAAAGAACAATCGCTATCAACATGATCTGGCGACAGCCCATGATCGTGTCGGAATTATTTTGCAACGATCGGGCGATTTGAAAGGCGCCATGGAGCATTTTCAACAAGGGTTGACGATCGACAAGAAACTCGTCGAGAGAGACCGCCATAATGCGCCGGCATGAACAGGTTTGAGGACGCAGCACTGCCGAATCGGTGAAATACGACTTTCTCAGGGTGAAATGGCTGCCGCGCTGGAAAGCTTTGAACGCTATCAACGCGAGTCCTGTCGATGTGCCGAGATCAAACCCGACAACGCAGCCGTTCTGCGGGATCTCGCCGTGTCCCACTATAAGCTGGCGGAATGGGAGAAAGCCAGAGCGAACGATTCATCTCTGTTACTCGAAGAACGGCGCGACTGTTGGCGAAGAGCCAGTCACAGCTTGAATGAATGTCGGGTTGTCTTTATCGATATGAAAAACAGAGGGCTTCTGGACAAGAGTGATCTCGGCGTTACAGAGACCCTGGCCCGAGAGATCTCGACATGTGGCAACGAACGAGACTGTCTTGAACCAAACAAGCCGTTGAATTGAGCGCGCAGATGAGAAACTTTTTAGGTTCGAGACTATCACAACATGGGTTTGCATTAGCTGTGATGACCATTTCCTTGTGGCCGCAGCCCTGAACAATTAACACTTATTATACCGCCTCAGAGTGATTGACAATTGTGGCCCGGCAAGGTGGGATTGGAAGTCGGTGCGATAGGAACTAAAGATGTATTAATCTCGTGTAGATCGTTGTTCATGATCGAATCGACATCCGACAGGCCCATCGTTAGTATTGTGGTTGCCACCTATGGGCGGTGCAAGCGGTTGCAACACTGTATCGAGTCGGTTCGTCGGAATGTCGGTGTTTCGCACGAATTAATCGTGGTGGG
>JBHHUV010000192.1:0-5700 GCA_046754005.1 Phycisphaerae bacterium
GTCATTATCGTTTCTGTCAAGGCCGAAGGAGCTCAGCCTTATGTCGTGGCCAAGGCATCCGTCTCCCAAAGCTCCAGGGCCAGGTTGTTCAGCGGCCAGACCGCGTCTGTCGAAAAGTTGCCGGTGTGATGCCGGTGCCAGACCAGGGCGACAGCGAGATCATTGTTGGCGGTGGAAAAATCCACGATATAGTCGTCTGTCTCATTGAGGCCGAGAGTGTCATTGGCCCAGCCGAGCGAACCCTGCGGCATGCCCGTGTTCGGCAGGGATTCTCCGGCAGCCAGGATGTCATAATTCCGGTCGACCTGAATTTCGCCCGCCCCGAACCGCCAATCCAGCGGATGAACCACGTCATCGGCCGTGCCCGGATCGCCCTTCTCCCAACCCACGATCTTCTCGGCGCCGGCCTGCATGATCGCCTTGACGACCTGCGGCTTCTGGCCGGCCACGCTGCCCATCGCGATCGCCTGGTCCAGCAACATGACCGCCGCACCCGAAACCTGGCCCGCCGCCCAGCTCGTCGCCGTGTCCGGCGCAACCAGGTCCGGCTTCATCCGCGCACCCTCAACCAGCGTCGGCCCGGCACTCGAATTCCCGTTGGTCAGACCCACGGTCATGCCGTTGAAGGACGAACTCAGGCCCGGCGGTGCGGTTGTCGCCGCCCCGTTGTTCATGCCGTTGACAAAAATAAGCCCGTAGAAATCCGTCTGAAAATCGGTTCGCCGCAAGGTACGTTGAGCCACCAGATCGGCATTCGACAGGATCCAACTGTTGTTCACCGATCGGGCCGGTCCCGGGTCCATCCCGGCGATAAACGCACTCCACTCCGCCGACGGAACCGCGTCCAGAACACGAAGAACCGTGACGAGAAAATCCCCCGCCTCGTAGCTCTGTATCGTCGTTATCCCCGGCGCATACCCTTGTGTATTACCGTACCACCGCTGGCCCACGAACGAGGCATGGCTGGACACCGCGCCCCCGCCGGTCAGATCGAAGTCCGTCTTACCCAGAAACTCACCCGTCCCCGCGCCGATGAACGGTAGATAGACACCGGGAGAAAGCGGCGCCTCCACATGAAGAACCGTGATGTTCTGCCCATCCGGCATCGCGCCGCCGAGTAGAGTCTGCAGATTGAACCAACCGGTATCGTCGCGCCGCTCGGCCCGAGCCGTGCCCGGAGTCAGAAAACCAACCAGTACAAGTACGATCCATCCCGTGTGAAGCAGCCTCATCTCGATCCTTTCACTACCGCCTGTACATCTCGCCCCGAAGTCATTTCTCCCCGAACCTTACGAGTCATCTTACTCCGAAATCATTTCGCCCCGAAGGGGTAAAAGCCGAGTTCCCCGCCCCGAAGGGGCCGCAACATGTCAGCCCAGGGCAGAGCGAAGCGCCACCCTGGGTCGCGCCACCACACCCACCTCAAGCCCTGAAGGGGCGTTACAACCATCGCCCCCCCATGCGAAAACCATCCCCACGTCTTTTTCCCCACACCGAAGGGGTAAAAGCCGGGTTCCTCACCCCGAAAGGGGTGACGGGCTGTAGCCACGGGTGGATTCCCGGCGCAGCCGGAACGGAACTCGTGGACCACGCCACACCCCGGAATTCCCGCCCCAGAGGGGCGGAGGACGAGCGCAACTCGTATCGTTCGATCAATTGTAAACGCACCGGGCATCAGACCGGGTCGCATCCCCAATCCAAAATCGTCAATCGACAAGTCCATGCACTAAGGGGATCCGGCAAGCAGCCTCGCCACGAAGGCCTCCCGATCATCCAAGTCTACGCTGCCAGTCCCATTAAAATCACCCGCACAGGCCCCTCCGACTGTCCCGCCATGCATCAGGGCCGACAGAAAAGGGGCGATATCCTTCCCGTTCACCGTGCCATCAGCGGTCAGATCCCCTGCCAGACAGGCCGCCGCCGTTGTGACCAGATCGCCGGTAACCACGAGTGCATACCCCTGAAGGTCCATGTTGACGGCGGATCCGATCACGTCGATCCGCCAACGTCCGGATTGGGGGGCCAATCGGTGAACCTGCTCGGCATTGTTGCGAACATCCGGCCCCCCCCCGAAGACAGATTGCCTTCCGTCAAAGAAATTGCCGCGAAAGACAAGACCGTCCGGATTCGTCACCACCAGATCGAGATCGTTCACCGGTGTGAAGGATGCCCCGATCGTGGCGGGCACGTCGGTCCAGACGAGCGTAATCTTAAGCGGCTCGGTGTCGGGCAATGTGCTCAAGACAAACGGGACATCGAAGAACCAGGTATCCGTCTCGCCGGTGCTCAGCCCCACGTCGTTACGCACATCCTCAACGATCAGACGGCGGCGATCACGCGGCAGAAACAGGGCGTCATCGAGCAGGATCCGGCCCCAGCCTTCATGAGGGCCGAAATAGTCCGGGGTCCCGAAGCCGACCATGTCTGTGGCCGAGTTGATCAGGACCGCCTTCAGCAACGCCCCGCTCGGGACAAACCCATCCTGATGCAGAGGTCGCCCACTCGGATAAAAACCCTCCATGAAATACTGCCGCACCAGAACCGCCAATCCCGATGCCGCCGGCGCCGCCCACGACGTGAAACAGCCCAAATCATTCGTATCACAGCCCGAATCAACCTCGGCCGAATTCGTCCCGCAGCCCGGCACCCAGACCTCCGGCTTCTGGCGACCGTCGTCCGTCGGACCGCTGGCGCCGCTCCCGTGAGAATCCTGGTTGGGCGTCTCGCCGCTGGCGCCGACGGCCAGGCTGTTCTTGGCGTTTTCCGGCGACAGCAACGTACCCGGCGGGCTGTTGACCGAACCGTTGATGATCGCAAAGACGACCAGATCGTCCTCGCGCTCACGGCTGAATCGATCGATGTCTCGTGCCCACGCATTGTAAGTACTGCCGAAGGTGCTGCCCCAACTGTTGCTGTGTACACGGGCGCCGTCGTCATGGGCGATGCTCAATCGCTCATACAGGTTGACGCTGTTGATGACTGCCGCCTGATGTTGAAAGACGAGTTTGCTCTCGAAGGCAATCCCCTTGAGGTTCCGATCGGTATTGGCAAGCTCATCGCCGGTCAGGATTCCGCCGACGTGGGTACCGTGCCAGCCGAAGCCGGGATTCTCACCCATCCCGTAATAGGCGAGCAGCTTTCGATGATCCGGGCCGATCTCGACCGAATCGTTGAAGGCGCAATGTTCGGAATCGAGATCCCAGTCGATCAAGCCGACGATTTGGTTCTCACCATGAAGCCCGACGGCCCAGAAAGGCAAATCGTTGGTACGGTTGCTCTGGCTGATCCAGTTGGTCGTCGCGTTCCGCGGCGCACCCTCGGGGGCTTCCTCCACAAATTGGATGCCGGAAAGCGATCCCAGGCGTGACAGGTCGGACTCGGAGATATCTAATTCGACAAGGCGACCGGAAGAATCCGACGCGCGAATGTCAACCGACGGAATCCCCCGCAGTGCCTCGATGACCGACGTCAGTTGAGTGTCAGGATACAAATGGGCAACGAGTCTGCGCTCAGCCGTGGCATCCAAACGTTGTCGTGGCCCAGTCTGAAAAACCCGATGGGAAGCGATTCGTGGACAGATTATCCAGTCGTCCTGATAGGCACCCACCCAAGTGACAAAGCCCAGGTCGATCAGGTCGTCCGACCGAACTTGATCCAGGTCTGCAAGATAGGCATACATAGGCAGGTAGTCGCCAAGGATGACGCCGACGCGGGATAGTTGCGCGCGCCGTTCGGCAGTCATCGGGCCATCAAGTTGAATCAGGGTGCGCACCCCGTTTCCGAACGCGTGTCCGGCGCTCAACAGCGAGGGTGCGTTTCGCAAATCAATAGTTCCCTGTCGAAGATAGAGCGAACGTGCATCCAATGCCGCCGCCTCACGGTTCGGTTGACCCTCGCGACCCGGCATCTGGGCAAAGGTGGACTCACCCATCGACGAAATCAACATTCCGACGACGATGACCATCAATACCCGAGCCGGCTTGATCATGATCCACTCTTGCAAGAGGAAGATAGGTATGTGACCGGTATGGTTTCTCGACCTGTACACAAGCAGTGCCGATCCGTCTTGATTACCGGTCGACGCGGAGATTTATTCCTCGTGCCGATACCGTTGGTTTGCGTGAACGAGTTACGTATGGGGGCTGGCTGGGATCCGCGCGCACGGATTCCTCGATTCCCTCCGGAACCCAGTTTAACACGACAGGGGGGGGCATTTGCAAGGGATGGGCGGCTAATTATCTCGAAGGAACGTCAGCGAAGGAGGTCCTGAAACCTCGATTTTCAAGGCCGGTTCCCAACCAATCGTGGTATTCTTCGATTCTATTCGAGAGTAGAAAGACTCAAAGATGGGAAGATGACAAGAGGCAAGCGATCCACTTAAAGGAACAGTCAGGTCTATCCGTACCAACTGAATCCCGCCTCTTCGATCAGTCGGCAGGCCTCGGCGTGATGAAACACGAATTCAGCCCCCAACAGGATCCCATGTCGAGTCATTCGATGATGGCGGACCACCGCGGGGATGCGTGGAGAATCGATTTCGGACCAGAACAGCTTGATCCCCAACAGGCTCCCCACCGGAAAGACCGTCTCGCCATGGAACCCGATGCCTTGGGTGGTGATATCATGGAGCATCACCCGTTCATCACACGCCGGACCCCGATCGAGCCGCGCCACGAGCAGGGGACAGGCTCGGTGATGTCGATGGGTTGCGCGGCGATTTCGATAAAGTCCCGAAGATTCCGGGTTCGAACAGGTCGAGGCGACAAAGCGTACAATTTCCCTTTGAAACACCCGAGACAGGCGGTTCGACAATAATTCAGGCATCTTGAACTCCATACGGAATACTTCGCGACCCGGAACCGTTCATGCAATGTACGATATGTTGACGCAGGATGGTGGGCCGCGACAACATTGATGGGGAACAGTCGGATTCGATAACAATCTCGGTTCCGACTTCAAACCGCGACAAGTGGCATGATTGCTACCAATCCCCCATTTTAACCCTCGAAGACCAACCGGTCTGTTGGGGGGTAATTGAAAAAGTCCGGAAAATGTAGCATTCGATTACCCTTATCGGGTACAGTAGGGGGACGACGGGCAGGGAAGCTTCCAGACTATCCGTGATCCTTAATGACAAGCGAGGCTGTATCTTGATGCCGCGAGGCCGGTGGCCGGGGTTTTTAACGATCATCGCAACCCTTCACATGGGTGGGATAACCCACCCTTGCTTGGGGCAATCCCGCGAAACAGGATCCGCCGGCAATGCGTCCCCCAAAACCGTGGTGATCCGGGGAGCAACACTCCTGACGATGGGCGATCAAGGCGTTGTGGATCGCGGAACCCTCGTTCTCCGTAAGGGTAAAATCGCTATCATCCGTCAGAACGGTCGTCGCGGACGGGGCAATCCCAACACGGTTCAAATCGATGGGTCCGGCAAGTATGTGACTCCGGGGCTGATCGATGCCTGGGCGAGCATCGGCCTGGCGCCGGGCGGGCAAACCCAATCGGGCAAGGCCGTGGATCGGGCCGTGGATGGACTCAATCGATTTGACCGACACGTGCTGGAAGAGGCCCTGCGCCATGGCGTAACCACCCTCCACATCGAACCGACCGCAAGCCGGGGGATCGTCGGTACCTCGGCCCTGGTGCGATTGCAGAATCTAAGCGACCTGGAAAAGACAACCACCCAAGACGTGTGTC
>JBHHUV010000193.1:0-5689 GCA_046754005.1 Phycisphaerae bacterium
GAAAAATGGTGGGCGGGGCCCACCCTATAGGGCTGATTTCTGGCGCCCTTTCAGGGCTTGATTTTCAAGAACATCGGGACCCAGGGCTGACATGTTACGCCCCTTCGGGCATCAATAGGCATATGTAAACATATTTCGGGCAATAAGAGGCATGTGATCCTGCTCGTTCGCTGTGTCACCCGTTGGAAGGACGCGGATTTTTCGTGGTTGTTTTTATACCGGTTTGAATTGCTCGAACGACTGTCGGCAATCGTTGCAGTAGTGAATCGACCGGCAGAGCGTTGGGCCGAACATCGATTCGAGTGTGGTGTTTTTCGAGTTGCAATGCGGGCAGGTGACCTGCTCCAGTGAGGCATCGGTCGCGCCTGCGCCTCGGTGTCTCCGGGGTGGGGCCAGCCCGAACTCTTTTAACTTTTTCAGCCCCTCCGGCGTGACGCGGTCGGTTGTCCAGGGCGGATCGAACACCACCTCCACTCGCGGATCGGGAAAGCCCGCCGCCTCGAGTGCGCGGTGAATGTCGTTGCGCATGACCTCCAGCGCGGGGCAACCGGCGAAGGTGGGCAGCATCCGTACCGTCACTCGGTCGGACGTTACGCTTACGTCGGGGATCATCCCCAACTCGACGAGGGAAATGACGGGGATCTCGGGATCCTTGACCGACTCCAGTGCCTGCCAGACGCGGCGAACGGCTTCGCTCTGCCTCGCGGTTTTTTGTTCTTCGTGTTGGTCCATCCGTGCGATTACCATTCGGCCTCGGGGTCGAGCCGGTAGACCTTTTGCATATCATCCAGCAAAACTACGAGCGTCTTCGGATGTCGGCCGACGCGGCCTCCATATGCGGGTTCGACATTTCCCGGAAGCGTCAGGCTGGACTCCTCGATGATCGGTGCGATTCGCGCTCGCCATTTTTTGCATAGATCCGCCTCGGGTGGCTGGATGCCTTCGCGGACGAGTGTCTCGTCCCACTTCGTCGGTTCGAAGATGCCCAGGGCGTGGGGGAACAATCGATCCAGCGCGATCTGCATGCGCCTGTGGCTGTCATCCGTCCCGATTCCCAATCGGCGCATGGCGAGACGCCCGTGCATGATGTGATATTTCAGCTCGCCGCGCAGCTTTCGCACGATCTGGGCCAGCGGTTCATAGTCGCTCTCGGCCAGGGCGTCGAATCGAACGCCGGCGGCCTCGTCAAAGAGAAACTGGCGAACCGAACTGAGTGCCCAGTCGCCGCGTTCGAGGGCCACGAGCGAGCAGCAGCGAAACAGATCGGGGGTTCGTAGAAAGGCCAACTGGTCGGGATCGGGTTCGCCCAATTCGTGGAGCATCTTGTAGCACGTGAGGGCGTGGCCCATTTTGTCCTGGGCCATTGAAGAGAAGGCGATGTCCGACTCGAGGATCGGCGCCAGGCCGGTCCACTCCGAGTTGCGATGGCCGAGGACGAGGTTGTCGTCGGCCAGTCGATAGAGCAGGTCGACCAGGGCCGATTTCGTTTTTCGACTTAATTTGTGTGGGATGGTGTTTTGTGTCATGGTCATTAGCGAATCCATCGGCCGTATTGAATCCGAGGGGTACCTCGGCCCTTTCAGGGCGGATTGGGGGAAAAACCGGCTACCCAGGGCTTCGCCCTGGGCATTGTTCTGTCGTCCTTTCAGGACTCAGGTTCAACGGATGGGTCAGATGCCCCATCCTACTGCACTCACTGAGGTCCAGCACGGCATGGCCGCGCTGCGCTTGGCCATGCCACCCTGGCGGGAAGAGATTCCTGGTTCGGCGAGGCTTAGATCTCGTCCTTGTCGCCGAGTTCCCTTGCGCGTTTGGTGGTCTGATAGCCGTAGGCCTCGCGGTAGCTCTTGTCCGTGCCGTGCTCAAAAATATCTGCGTCTTCATACTCCGTCGCCAGGATCGCCTCGGCCGGCACGACCCAGATATTGACACATGCCTGTCTTCGGCCGTACTGCTCTTTGGCCAGCATGAGGGCGGTCTCGGCGTCGGATGCGTGGATGGAACCGACGTGGACGTGCGGTTCTCCTCGCGCCTGCTGGTGAAACACTTCGTAAACGGGCCATTGGGTGTCGGACATTTTCGTTTCGAGTTATGAGTTACGGGTTTCCAGATTCCAGTCAAAAGTTTCGCACCGGTTGGAAACCGGTGCCACAGCGTTTTCGCTATTCGCAATTCTTCATTCTCTCTTTTCAATTCCTCCCCGCGGGCAGGGGTGCCGGTCTTCCCTTGACTGCGGCGGCGAGGGCTTCGCGTACCCAGGTGCCCTCCTCGTGTGCCAGCTTTCGGGTGGCCAGGCGCAGGGCACTCGCCGGACCGTTGCCCCGAACGACATTCAAAAACTCGTCCCAATCCGGCTCGGTATAGCACCACACCTTTTCCGTCTCATCGTAATGCAGGTTTTCGTCGGGAACCGTCAGGCCGAGGTTGAAGACCTTTGGGAGGTACTTCTTGAGAAAGATCTGGCGCTGTTCGTCATTGGTCTTCAGCTTGATCCGCCAGCGCATCAACATTTCGGTGTGTCTGGATTCTCGATCCGTTGGTCCGTGGAACATCATGATCGGCTTCCACCAGCGATTGATCGCATCCTGTAACATGTCGCGCTGCAGCGTGGACCCCGTCGCCAGCGTGATGCACATGTCATAGCCGTGTGTCAGGTGAAACGCCTCCTCATAGCAGATGCGTTTCAGTGCCCGGGCATAGGGGCCGTAGGAGCCTTCGGCCATCATGGCCTGGTTCACGATCGCACCGGCGTCTATCAGCCAGGCGATGACGGCGACATCGGCCCAGGTCTTCGCGTGGTAGTGAAAGACATTTGAATATTTCGCTTTGCCCGCGATGAGTTCCTCGATCATCGACTCGCGCGACTTGCCCAGTGTCTCCGCGGCACGATAGAGCAACTGCGCGTGGCCGACCTCGTCCTGCACCTTGGCAACGAGGGCCAGCTTTCGCTTGAAGCTCGGGGCGTGGGGAATCCAGCCTCCTTCCGGCAGGGCCCCGCAGATTTCGCTGTTGGCGTGAACGTGAATCAACCGCACGAGCTGCATGCGATAGTCGTAGGGCATCCAGTCGCCCGGTTCGACCTTGTCGCCCCGAGAGATGCGCCGTTCAAACGCCGCCAGGTTCTCCTCATAACCCGGATCTCCGGGTTTGTCGTCGATCAGGTGTTCTTGAATGGCCTGAACCATGGTGCCACCTCCAATTCCTTCAAACCGTCCGCCGCCGGAGGCCGTCGAATATGTAGTCTGTCAACATTCGACCGACTTCCTCGGAACTCAGGCGACCTTCCGGACGGTACCATGTATAGACGGTGTTGAGGGACGAAAGAATGAACAAGGCCGCGCTCGACGTATCCGGGGCGGTGATCAATCGCTCTTGGATCGCGCGGGCCACGAGTGAGCGAAACAGGTGTTCATAGTCGTCACGGCGATTCTTGATCGCCTCGTATCGCTCGGGTGTCAGGTGTCGCCACTCGACCGAATAGACCGCCGCGGCATCCAGGTCTTCGGTGATGACGGAGACATGGGCGAGGAGTGCTCGGCGAAGTTTCAGCATGATATCGAGATCGGCCTGTGCAATCGGCTCGAGTGCTGCAAAAAAACGGTCCGCCGCATCGTTCACAATCCCCCAGAGCAGGTCATCCTTTTTCTCCATGTGGGCGTAGAGGCTGCCTCCCTGAATGCCGACTCCCTCCGCAATGTCTCGCACGGAGGTGGCGTGGAAGCCTCGCTCTCGGAAGAGGCGGCAGGCAGTCCGGCTGATCTGATCCTTCGTATTGGTGCAGGTATCTGGCATGATGATCTCTGAAAGCAAGCGCTTGTTAGGGGATCCTACATTATCCAGATCGTCCGGTCAAGGGGCTGTGGTTGAGGGAGCGAATCGGAATGAGGGTTGATTCGTGTTTGACTTTCATGATTTTTTCCTTTCCACGGGGGTCGTGAGGGGTTGTCGTTTGAACCGAAGTCCTTTGTGTGCTTGGGCTTAGGTTGGCAACGTCCGCTTTTCGAGCGGTGGGAATACGTGGGAATACGTGGGAAAAAGTGAGAATAAGTGAGAATCAGTGGGAATTTGGGACGGTTTTGGTGGGAATACGTGGGAATTGGGTGAGAATAAGTGGGAAAAAGTGGGAAAAAGTGAGAATAACTGAGAATTCGAACGGTTTTGGGAGGGGGTCCGGTAATGAGACTTTGAGATATATTGGTTGGTTGGGTTCATTTTGGTTTCCAGTTTCGAGTTACCAGTTGCCAGTTTTACCCTCTATGCTTGCTCGTTGTTCCTTTTGGGGATGGATGTTTGAATGGTGGGCGCTGCTCACCCTACTCTGTCGTCCTTCAGGACTTGTTATGGAATCCAGCTTTAATCACTTTCCGATTTCGAAATGCCGTTGGCCGGCCGTCGTCGTATCGCTACTCCGACCGCCGGGAAGGGGTTCATGACATTTTGGGCGGACCGAACGGATCCTGCCCTTGCCGGGATCGAACCTTGAAAGCCCGGCTGAAGCCGGCAAGAGAACCCGCGGATTCTGTCATGGACCCGCTGGGAAGTTATTTTGTCGCTGATCCTTACCCGTCCTGATCCGGGGAGCATGCTTACCCGTCACGATAAGGCTGTGACGTGTAGGCATGGCCCCGGCACGCGATCAGGATCGGGCTCGGAGTTTGGATTGGGTGGATGCGTTCCGACGGGATCTCTTTGTGGATTCGCACTGCTTGAAGCAGTGGCACACAGGGGGTGGTTCCGCGACATGGGGATGCACCTGGTTGGGGCGCGGCCGCATGGACTGGAAATCCGTGACTCGTTACGCTGATTCGCATCGGTTGGAAACCTGAGCCAAAGGCTTGCCGGTATTGCCATGAACCCCGACAAGCAGCCATGCTGATTTCCGTCGCCCATTCAGGGCTCATCTATATAGACAATCTCTGTCCGCAATGGCCTCGCCCTATAGACAATCTCTGTCCGCAATTAGGACGCCTGTATTCCGCCACGCGATGACTTATTTTCAATCGTGGAGATTTGTCCTCTTGACAAACCGCGCATCGTATTGCAGACTCTGTTTCCAATCATGACGCGGCATCTCCTTGCGGTGTCATGATTCGGGCATTACGAAATCAAACAGGCGTTCCACAATTCAAGGCTGAACGAGGAATAGCCCATGCATCCGACAGCGTCCACCTCGATCGGTTCGGCCCGAGCCCGACTGAAGACCATCGAATATCCCAGCATCGATGAACCCGGCGCCTATGTGATTGCGGACCTGGGACTCCTGCTGCGGGTGTCACCCGAGGGGCTCGCCAGGAATCGAAGCCCCCTCATCACTGAAAAAATGGTGGGTGTTTCCCACCCTACCCAACTTTGTGTTTGCCATGCGAATGATAGCCAGGGAGGGTGTCACGCCAGGCTCACGATGGTTCACGGACGAATAACGAGGCGACCGCTGCCCCGCGTAGAAAGGAGTATCGCATGCCTACCAAACTCGAGGAATCTCAACTCACGAGCACGACAAAGACCACGCATCGACTTCCATTTGGGGAGGTCAACACGTGTGGAACCTATGTCGCCAACGACAATGGAACCCTCTTTCGCGTTCCCGAGGATGCGTTGGAGGCCGGGAAGAGCCCGGTCATCGAGATCGTCTCCCGCAGACCGGTCATGATGACCAAAATCAGTGACGATCCCTGGGTTCCGATCAGCA
>JBHHUV010000194.1:0-5652 GCA_046754005.1 Phycisphaerae bacterium
AAGAAGAGCGCGAGCCCTTCGACGAGCATGACGCCGCCGAAGATGCCAATCGTGCCCATCGACTTCTTCCGAGGCTTCTCGGGTGTCGCGTCTTCACCTGCGGCGTCTTCTTTGTTTTTCGCGTCGTCGGCCATCGTGTATCCATTCCACCCGCGTGTATCATCCTACTTCTCGCGAATGTCCACACACTCTTATCGGTCGAAATCGGCGCCTGCTCCACCCGCTCCGAGTGCCGAAATTGCGGTTGATCAACCACAATTGCGCCATGAGCGCAATTCATGCCGATCATCAGCACGCAAACGCGCGAAGACTGCGCCCATACTCCACAGCCCGCTTCACAACCTCCTCCAACGATTCCTTCACCAACAGGCGCTCGCCGTTGAGCAGTGTGATCATGGTATCCGGCGTCGATTCGAGCAGCTTGATCAGCTCGGCGTTCACGACGAATTCCTTACCGTTGAGACGTGTCACGGTAATCATGGCAGTTCCGAGTGAGTCATGGTCCATCATAGCCGGATGGAAACCCGGCCGGAAAACTTCACGAGTGGCCCGAATAACGGACCTTGCACTTTTTATGACCGACGGGACGCCGATGCGACCTGAGTCTTCGTTATCGCCGTGCCACGAGGAGCAGTTCCTGCAACATCTGATCCGACGTCGACACCACGCGGCTGGCCGCCGAAAAAGCCGTCGACGAGGTGATCAGATTAATAAACTCTCGTGACAGATCGACATTGCTCAATTCCAGTGAACCCGAACTGATCTTCCCCGCCCCCAGCGTGAGCGGCGCCGTAATCCGGGCCTCGCCGCTGTTCGGGCCGACAAAAAAGACATTGTTCGATCGGGCGAGCAGTCCGGCGGGATTGGCAAAGGTGGCCATGCCGATCTGCCCGATCGTCTTATTCAGTCCGTTGCTGAAGGTGCCGGTAATGACCCCGTCCTGACCAATGTTGAAGTCGAGGAGGGTTCCCGTGGAAAAACCGTTCTGAAAGCTCATGACCATGGCCGAGCCGCCGGTCGTCGACAGACCGTTGAGGTTCGAGAAATCGAACGAGATCGCCTGCGGGTCGATGGCCCCCGTATTCACCCGGTTGATGACCACACCATTCTGGGGCGAGGAAACAAACTGGCCGTTGCCGTCGAACTGAAGGGTGCCGGTGCCGATGGTAAAGTCCAGATCGGAATCGTCCACCGAGTTGGCATAATAGCGCCAGGTGGCGCTCGCGGTCGTCCGGGCCTCCAGAACCATAGTCAGGTCGACGGTCATCGGCGAGCCCAGGCTGTCAAAGACGATGAAGCTGGTGTGGGTGCTCTCACCGTTGGCCGCCTGAGACTCGGTGAACGTGAACGGTACCTGCGTGGCGCCATTGCTGATGAGCGATCCCGGTTGGATGGAGAGGGCGTTTTCGGTTCCCGCGTTGCCCCGCAATTCAAGTCGGCCGTCGGTCGTGACGGCCGTGCCGGGATTGCCCGCGACGCCCACGGTTGAATCGATGCCGGAGACCGTGTCGAACCAGCTTAGAAAATCACCGATGGTCGTGCCCGTCGTTCCGACGGTGAAGGACTCGGCGGGTATGTCGCGGCCGCCGCGCTTGATGCCGTTGATGGTGATCACGTCCCCGGTGCTGAAGAGGGCCGCGCCGGGTCCGGCAGTATTTCTGACATCGGTCAGCAGGGTGCCGGGGCCGGTGACATTCGTCAGCGCAACCCCCGTCGTCGCGTTATACAGGATTTCCGATCGAAGAATCGTGCCTTGCGTCGCGATGTCCGATGTGGCACTGGAGTCCAGGGTGCCGTCGAGCTGGGCCGAAGACGTCGCCTGGGCCGTGGTCAACGTTCCGACAGGAATGGTGACGTCGGTGATGGCGCCGGGGATCAGTTGAAAGCTGTCGTTGATCCCGAAGCCCTGCACGAAGAATCCATCCGATGAAATCAGCCGGTTGTCGGCGCTGAGTGAAAAGGCCCCATCTCGTGAAAAAACATTTTCGTTCTCCGGCGTGCGCAGGACGAAGAATCCATCCCCCTCAATCGCCAGATCGCTGGGTACACCCGTGGTTTCGATCGAACCCGGCAACAGCGAGCGTTGAATCGCCCCGATGGTGGAACCGAGTCCGATCTGAACCGGATTCGTCCCGCCCTGATTGCCGGCCGGTTTCGTGCCGGAACTCAGCGTTCTCGAAAACTGAGTCTGAAAGAGTGTGCGCGACCCCTTGAACCCGTTCGTGTTGATGTTGGCGATGTTGTCGCCGATGATGTCCAGCCGAAACTGGCTCGAATTCAATCCCGACAATCCCGTAAACAGTGCGGATGTAAGACCCATGGTTCATCGTCTCCAGTTTTGAATCAGGCGATGGTTATTTTTCTCGTTCAACTCGATCCCTATGCGATGACTAAGCGAAGCCGAACTTCAGCCCCTTCTATCACGGCGGCCCTCAAGAACCGACACCGATACCGATGCCCGGCGAGAATAATCCGTCGAGCAGTTCGGCAACGATGTTCACGCGATCAGCCACCTCGCGTCCATATCGTCCGACCGTCGTCTTCGGAGGCGTCGCGTCCGGGATGATGAGCCGGCCGGCCCCGCCTCCGCCGCCCGCGGGTTCACCCCCGTCGCCGGGCGGATCATCGGGTGGCGCGTCGGGATCACCCGGTGGTGCATCCGGGCCGCCGCCGAGCGCCTCCAGTTCCGCCTCGAGCTGGGCGAGGATGTCAGGCGGCAGGTTTTCGACCAGTGTCACTTCGCGTACCTTGCTCGCGGGCACGCTATGACCGTTGTGCAATTCGAGTATCGCGTCTCCGTCACGCTCGAAACTGACGCCGATCACAACGCCCTCCACGTCGATGGGTTGGCCCGATTGGTCGGCCACGGTGCCGAGCACATAGTGACCGATCAGGCCGGCGGTCGCACCGAAACGCTGTTCGCCCGCCAGGGATTCCAGCGTCGACGTCAACGTCGCGTTCTGCTCCATCTGTCGAATACTTGACATCTGGTTCAGAAGCTGTTGATTGTCCTGCGGATTCAACGGATCCTGGGATTGCAGTTCCGCGATCAACAGGGCAAAGAAATCCTCGCTGTTCAGATCAGCGAAGCCAACGGTATTGGCCCGTTGAGATGCGACCACTGAGTTGGTCTCCGCCGTAATCGTTGACGTATCCATTCGAAAGCCTTTCGTCTATTATCGCTGAACCGCGCTCGATCGATCTATGCCACGAGATCGACCGATCGCGGTCCACCCTGTGTTCGATTCGACAACCCGACAATGTCGGAGCCTTCCGTTTCGACATCGGACTCGGCTCGAGGATCAAACGAAGCCCGGTCGTAGTCCGAGGACTGATCGTACCCGGATGCACGATCGTCCGGCGTCCGCGACGCACCTCCATCCGAAGAATGGGAGAAATCACGCTGCGTGCCGGCATGACTCCCATCGCCACGGTCTCGCGGGGCGTGATGCGGAGACTGCTGCGTCTCGGCCTCGGCGGTATCAGGGGTTCGCACCACGACATGGGCGCGATCGATCCGGATCCCATGTGTCCCGAGGGCCTCGCGAAGATCGGACAAGCGGGATTCGATCATCCGGGCAACGGAATGCGATTCGGCCTGCACATGAAGCGTCATCGCCTGTTGGTGCATCCGAACCTGTACCCGAAGCTGACCAAGTTCCGGCGGGTCAAGTTGCATCGTGGCCTGATAACGACCCGATCCCCGACCCGTGTTCAACATGCGTGCAACCCCCTCGATCGCGTCGTTCCCCTCGGCGCGCGAGGCGAGCAGATCGCCCACGAGATTGGCCGGAGATGAGGGAGCATCACCGGGAGTACCCCCGACCGCCTGGGAGATCGCATTCACGCCCTGGGGTCCGGGGCCGGGGTGGGTCGATGCCGAGGCCGGCGGCGTCACCAGAAGACGCGCGATCGAGGCCGCGGCACCGTCACCTTGCCCTGTCCGCACGGTGATGGTCTTCAAGGACTGTAAGATCTGAGTCGATTTTATCTTCGGTTGAGCCCCCTTGCGAGATACAACCTGACGCGGCCCGCCGGTCTTCGCTTCCTTCTTATCACCCTCCGCATGTCGCTCGTCGGAATCACCCTCGCGCCGATCCTCGATCGAGGCCTTCACCTTGCGTTGTTGAATGGATTCGTTCGGAATGATGGAATCGTGTTCAACACCCGGCTCGGTCCGTCGATTCGCCGGATCCGCAACCGGTTGAGCCGTCTCGGCTCGGTCGATCGTGGCGGATGGATCCTTGTTGACGTTCGGCTGATTCTCACGGCCCGATGGCTCGGACACCGGTTGAATCACATCCTTATTGGGAGCTTGTGACGCGGAGTCAGACCGCGTTTCCCGTCCGCTCGAGACCGGGGCGTCGGCGTGTTCGGCCAGGGGCGACTCCGCGGCGCGAGCAGCGGTTGGGTCCGTCTGCCGTACCGTCGGGGTCGACTCGCCCCGTGCAGCGACGACCGGCTTTGCAACTGGGTGACCGGCTGGATGGGGCTGATCGGATCCGTCGGTCGCCGGTGCGCGGGTCGGGCTTGCGGACGGAACCCGCGCACTTGTCGATGCGCCATCGGTTTTGACAACCGATCCGTCATCCCCCTCGCCCCCGTCTACCGGCGTGGCCGTCAGCGTGGTTTCGGCATTCGTCGCAACGAGGTCGAGCACAGGCTGAGTGACAACGATCGTTTCGGGCGCAGCCTCCGAGGCGACCGGTGCATCCTTCGGCGTGTCGTCATCGACGTTTGACTTCTTTTCATCATCACCCGGAACATCCTCGTCATGAGTGTCCGTCGATTCGGGCGCTTCATCGGATCGATCCGCCGGACGGACACCCCGGGCATCATCGAGGTAGGCGTTAAACCGACTGGATGGTTGCTCGTGTTCCGGTTCCGGCGTCGTCTTGATGCCGGCGTCTAACGGCCGAATAAAATCGGCCAACAATTGGTGTGGACCCATCGGACAGGCTCCTTGCAATCAGGAATAGCCCGCCCCCAGGTCCTCCGCCTAAGGTGCTTTGCTATCATTGAGTGTCTCCATGATTCGTCCGATCCACAGACGATCCTCGCTGTTCTTGCACTGCTTGACGATCTTGTTCAGTTTCCGCTGATCCATGGCCATGAAGATGCGCGCGACATCGGCATCCTCCTTGGCCTGTAACAATTCCTTCGCCGTCTTGGGCGGGATGCCGGAGAGGGTTTCCAACTCCTTCTGCAACCCGCTGTCACCCGCCTGTTTCGCCAGCGCCTCGCGCTCGGCTTCGTAACGCTGCTTCTCCGCCTCGAATTCATCTTTCGTTCGAAGCAGGATCAGTTGTTGCGCTTCCAACTGCGCCCAACCGTCCCGGATTTCACGCTCCCGCCGGGCGAACTCGATGCGATACTGCTCCTCGGATTCAGCGTTGCGGCGTAACCGATCGCCCACACCCGGTCCCGGTTCGTGTTCTGCTTCCTTGTCTTGAGCGACCTCAACGACCGGTTCGGTCACATCGCCCATCAAAATGCCGATCGCCTCACGAACGCGTGCCGGCTCCAAACAACCCTGCTTCCACGCGTATCCCAACATCCCCCCCAACACGAGCATGTTCATCACCGACATGAATGAAATCACCTTCCACAGCCGCCTCATGCCCGTCGCCCTCCGTCGGTTGCCATGACGTG